>JAGKWZ010000383.1 GCA_021151605.1 Verrucomicrobiaceae bacterium | reverse complement strand
ATATTTAACTCACTTAAATTTAATTCTCCATCGGTCCTTCATGTCGTCCACTGCCCCTCCACCAGCGCCTTCTCAAAAGCGCGTGCGCCTCATCCCGTGGCGTGGGCCAGTGCATTTTATCCTGCTAATGCTGACCAGCAGCACGGCACTGCTGCTGCCGCTGGTTTATGGAATTCTCTTGCTGGCGATGGGGGGCTATCTCCTTCTAACCGCATACGAGTGGACACATCACCTTGCCTTTGCGGCCACGCTGACTTGGCGGGACTGCCTACCCCTGAGCTATCTCAGCGCAGGTGTCATCACCTGGATTTTCATGCTGCGTCCGCTGCTGCCAAACCCGCGTCCGCCTGGTGTGGCTCTGAAGATTACTCCGGGGAGTCAGCCGGGCATCTTTGCCCTGGTGGATGAGCTTTGCTGGCATCTGCACCTGGATCCTGTCGAGGAAATCTGGCTGGACACGACGGTTAGCATCCGCACTTCGGTCAAGAACGGCGTCATCGGAGTCGGCAGTGGACAGATGATTTTAAACATTGGCCTTCCGGTGGTTTCCGTCACCAGTGCCAGGGAGTTTGCAGCGCTGCTGGTCCGTGAGCTTGCTATGAATGCTGGCGGCATCGGCACGACTTTCAGCCATGTGGTGCGTGAGCTTAATGCCTGGTTTTACCGAGCTCTCTTGGAGCGTGACTCCTGGGAATTCGACCTCAGACAAACGAGCGAGAAGGATAGCAATCTGCAAAAACTCATCCGCCACATTGCCTGGGTCTGGATGGGCGTGGCGAAGATCCCTTTTGCGGTATTCTTTCTTCTGGCCCGAGTGATCAGCGTGGCAGCTCTGATGCGACTCCAATCAGGAGCCGATCAGGCAGCCGAAAATCTGATCGGACGCGAAGCCTGGGCGATGCTGGAAACAAAGCTCGGCCTTCTCGGAAAAGCCTGGGATACTAGCAAGGCTGAAATCCAGAGAGGGATGAAGCAGAATCGCCTGCCGGAAAACCTCTCGCTCCTCCTGGCGCGTCATGTGGCCCGCGCGGCTCGTGACATCAAACCCGTTCCTGGAGCGGGTCATACTCCTAGGTCCTCACCAAGCGGTGCCTCCATCGTCGCTGAAATTCCAAACGACGCTCCGGCAGCTTCGCAGTTTCGGAGTTTTGTGGACCTGTCCCGCCAGGTGACGTTCTTCTATTATCAGCACGAACTGAGGCTAAACCTGCACGAGCACCGCATGGTCGCCGAGGAGGAGGTGCTGCACCAGACTCGGCGGGAAAATGAGTCTCTCGTCGTCATTCGGCGGTATTTTGGAGGTCTCGCACATCCAGAGCGCGCGATGTGTGGCCTGGGCAGCACTCATGCCGTCTCTCCTGGCAAAATTCAGCTTCAGGATGAGATCATGCGGGTGCGTGACGAGATGAAGGAATGGGGCAGCCGACTTAAACTGGCCCTTCAGGAATGGAACCTCGCCTGGCAGCGGCGGCGGGATCTGGAAGCAGCGGCCACCTTGAGTCTCGCAGGCTTCTCGGTCTCTCGCATTCAGTTCGGAACTGAAGACACTTCACCTCAGTCTTTGAGAAATGAAGGGGCTCGCCAGCGCATGGTCATGGAGCACATCGAGACGGCAATCCAGGCTTACGAAGTGAGGATGGAGAGTCGCTTTGCCGCAGCTTTGGGCCTTCTTTGGTGGAGCAGCCCGGAGGAACTCGACGAGAACCTCAATAACCGCCGCACCGAACTACCACTCTGGTGTTCCGTCTATGAGAGCTTGGCTGCGGCCCTGCCCAGCTTCCGCGAGCTGCTGACCACGTTCTTTGCCTTCCAGACTCTCGGTGCCAAATTTGCCAACCTGAATGACAACAGCACCTTCTTCTATGCGCTCCAATCCGTGGTGCCGAAGATGAGCAATCTCGTTCGCCAGATTATCGCCACGATGGATGGCGCGCAGTATCCTTTCACACCCAGTCGACGGCCCATCCCGCTCAACGATTACCTGCTTCAGGGGAAGCTGCCCGAGACCAAGAGCATCTCGATGAACCCTGGTGAAACCGTGGACACCCGTGCACTGTGCGCAGAAATGGCCGCCACTTCGGCGGAGGTGATCGCTCCATTTGTCGATCGCTTCCTCCAGCTCTATCACAAGTCTTATGCCTGGCTGGCGGAGTCTGCCGAGCGCACGGAAAATCATTACCTCAGCCCGCTGAGTCTCGGAGCCGATATCGAGCTGCTGATGCCCGAGGAATTTGCCAAAATGCGCGATACCCAGCCGCTGCGCACACCTCCGGGAAGAAACTGAATCTTCCTCCAAAGACGGAAAACATCTGAGGGAGGCGTTACCGGGACGAAAGCCATGGCGTTACCTCCAGCAGCCCATGTCTCCTTCTTTGAAAAACACCCTCATCGGCCTCGTCCTTCTTTCAGTCCTGTTCTTCATTATTGAGCGCCTTATCGGGAAGGTACGCGGGCCGCTGATCCGGCGAGGTTGGTGGACGGACGTGACCTACTTCTTTTTCACGCCATTCGTGACACGGGTGTTTACGAAGTCCGTCTTTATTCTTCCTGCTGCTCTCCTCATCTGGTGCGGGGTGGCGAGTGTGGCAGATTTCCAAAGCAAGGCCTATACGGGGTTCGGCCCCGTCGCACGTCAGCCGATTTGGCTTCAGGCACTGGAGATCTACCTGCTGGCGGATTTCTTCGCCTATTGGACGCACCGCCTGTTTCACCGTGGCAAATGGTGGCCCTTTCATGCGGTGCATCACAGCTCGGAGGATCTGGACTGGCTGAGCAGCGTCCGCGTGCACCCGGTGAATGACATGGTAAACAAGTTCATGCAGGCCACACCGCTCCTGCTGGTGGGCTTCAATCCCTGGGTGACGCTGAGTGCCGCGCCTTTCTTCACCCTGTATGCCATCTTCATCCATGCCAGGCTTAATTGGGACTTCGGGCCACTTCGGGCAGTGATCGCCACGCCCGTCTTCCATCGCTGGCATCACAGCCGGCAACCTGAAGCGATGGACAAAAACTTCGCAGGCCTCTTTCCCATCTGGGATATCCTCTTTGGTACCTACTACATGCCGAGAGGGCGGATGCCGGAGGACTTCGGTGTCGCGGGTGGATTCCCTCAGGACATGCCCAGCCAGCTCTGGAAACCGGTGCGTAACTTGTGGCGCTGAACGTCGATGAGGATCGGTGAGCTCTCAGAGTCCTGAAGGATGCCGATTGAAGAATCCATTGGGACTGCGGGGCTCCTGGCGCCAGGCAGGGCCGGATGAATTCTTACCCGTCGTGTCATAGCGGAGACCACAGACGGACATGAAAACATGGCTTCCAGGTTTCACGAATAAGCTCAAGAACTTCCCAGGGCCGGGAAGGCCGTATTTGGCAAAACCTGCGGATGTCAGCGGCCGATTAAGCAGACCAGCGCGAAACAAGAAATGAGAAATGGAGCCCGAACAGTCGAAAGCTTCGTCAAAGAGCACCTTATGGCCGCCGCCACGCACATAAGGTTTACCTTGGATTTCATTGCAGAAGCGGACCACAGCATGGATCACAGGAGGGTGCTCCGGTCTCGCCTGAGCATAGACGCCATCGAAATGCAGCGGCAGAATTCGGGGCTGCTGGTAGTAGTAAATGAGACCGCCGCCGGTCACGCCGAGAGCGCTTGCTGACAGGGATTTAAGTATTTTGCGCCGATCAAAGGTGGCCGTGGTGAGGGTGTCATCGGTAAATTCAGGGATGAATTCGGAATCGGATGAGGGGCTTTGATTTTTCATTTTTCTAAGCGTTCCAACAATTTCGGTCATGTGTATAATTTGTCTAGCTCCCCGATATCAGACTTAGGTCTTATAGGTCCAGCTTAAGTCTTGCCTCGCATGTTTGGCCGCATCTTGAATCGTACGGAGGCCGCCTTCGTCCTTGCCGCTGTGAGGGTTCCGTGGCAGAAACGACAGCTTACCGACCCCGCATGAAATACGCTGACCTGCATCGCATCTACCATCTGCCGTTTTTTGACCTTCTGAAGCAGGCACGCGCCGTGCATGAGGAGCATTGGACAAACAATGAAGTCCAGCTTTGCACGCTGCTCAGCATCAAAACCGGCGGCTGCAGTGAGGACTGCGGCTACTGCGCGCAGAGCGCCCGCTACACGACGGGTGTGCAGGCTGAGAAGCTCATGCCTCGTGAGCAGGTGATCGAGCGTGCTCTTGCTGCCCGAGCCAACGGCTCCACTCGCTTTTGCATGGGCGCAGCCTGGAAGGGAGTCCGTCTTGGGACTCAGAAGTTTGATCAGGTCCTCGACATCGTTCGGGATGTCTCAAAGCTCGGCATGGAAGTCTGTGTCACGCTCGGTGAGCTAGGTTCCGAAGAAGCTCGACTGCTCAAGGAAGCTGGAGTGACCGCTTACAACCACAATGTCGATACCTCCCCAGAGCATTACCCGAACATCGTCAGCACTCACACCTTTGAGGACCGTCTGCGCACCATCCGCCATGCGCAGGATGCAGGTATGTCTGTGTGCTGTGGTGGCATCCTCGGTCTTGGAGAGACCATTGAGGACCGCCTGAAAATGCTGGAGGTGATCTCGAACTTCAATCCACATCCCGAAAGCGTGCCGATCAATGCGCTCATGCCCATCCAGGGAACACCGCTGGGTGATAACGAAGTCGTGGATTCCTTCGCCTTCATCCGCATGATCGCCGTGGCACGCATCGCCATCCCTCGCGCGAAAGTTCGTCTGAGCGCTGGCCGCACGAATCTGAGCCGCGAAGCCCAGGCACTGGCCTTCTTTGCCGGAGCAAACTCCATTTTCTATGGTGACAAACTCCTCACTGCCGCTAATCCGCGTGCCAATGAGGACATGCGCCTCCTTCGCGATCTCGGCCTGAGCGCCCAGGCTCCAAATCCTACCATGGAAGCTCCTGATGCTGATCAGGTGCGCCAACTTTCTCCCTCATTTGAAGAAGAGGGAGCTGGATGTACCCTTGCTGGCTGTGGAGCGGGTTGTGG
>JAGKWZ010000063.1 GCA_021151605.1 Verrucomicrobiaceae bacterium | reverse complement strand
ATCTCATCCAGCACAGCGCGGGCAGCGGGAAGACGAACAGCATCGCCTGGGCGGCGCATTTCCTGGCGGAGCTGCATGACGCGGAGCAGCGGAAGGTCTTCGATACGGTGCTGGTGGTCTCTGACCGCACGGTGATCGACACGCAGCTCCAGGAGGCCATTTTCGACTTTGAACGCACAAGTGGCGTGGTGGCGACGATCACGAACAAGGACGGCAGCAAGAGCAGCAAGCTGGCGGAGGCGCTGGATGGCTCGAAGAAGATCGTGGTCTGCACGATCCAGACCTTTCCCTTTGCCCTCGAAGCCGTGCGTGAACTCGCCGCGACCAAAGGGAAACGCTTTGCCGTGATCGCGGATGAAGCGCACAGCTCCCAGACCGGCGAGGCGGCGTCGAAGCTCAAGCAGGTGCTGAGTCCCGAAGAACTGGCCGAACTGAACGACGGCGGCGAGGTGAGCACGGAGGACATCCTGGCCGCGCAGATGGCGGCCCGCGCAGGCGAGAGCGGCATCACCTTCGTGGCCTTCACCGCGACACCAAAGACGAAAACGCTCGAGCTTTTCGGCACGAAGGACGCGGACGGCTTGCCACGGCCCTTTCACGTCTATTCCATGCGGCAGGCCATTGAGGAGGAGTTCATCCTCGACGTGCTGCAAAACTACACGAGCTACAAGCTGGCCTTCAAACTGGCCCACGAGGGCAAGGAATACGATCAGGCCGAGGTGGAACGCAGCGCCGCGATGAAGGGCATCATGGGCTGGGTGCGGCTGCACCCTTACAACATCGCCCAGAAGGTGCAGGTGGTGGTGGAGCATTACCGCGAGTTTGTGGCCCCGCTCTTGAACGGAAAAGCGAAGGCGATGGTGGTGGTAAGCAGCCGCCTCGAAGCGGTGCGCTGGAAGCTGGCTATCGACAAATTCATCACCGAACAAGGCTACAAGATCGGCACGCTGGTGGCCTTCTCCGGCGAGGTGAACGACAAGGACAGCGGCGAGGATGCCTTCACGGAGACGAGCAAGGCTTTGAATCCCAACCTCAAAGGCCGCGACATCCGCGAGGCCTTCCAAGGCGACGATTACCAAATCCTGCTGGTGGCGAACAAGTTTCAGACCGGCTTCGACCAGCCGCTGCTCTGCGGCATGTATGTCGATAAGCGCCTTGATGGCATCCAGGCCGTGCAGACGCTCTCCCGCCTGAATCGCGCCCATCCCGGCAAGGACACGACCTACGTCGTCGATTTCGTCAACGAAGCCGCCGACATCCTCGCGTCCTTCAAGACCTACCACACCACCGCCGAACTCGCCGCCACCACGGACCCGAACCTCGTCTTCAACCTCCGCGCCAAACTGGACGCGGCCGGTCACTACGATGACTACGAGGTGGACCGCGTGGTGGAGGCCGATCTGAAAGGCGAAAAGCAAAGCGAACTGCTCAAAGCCATCGAGCCAGTCGTGGATCGGCTCATGCGGCGCTACAAAGCCGCTCAAGAGGCCCTCAAAGCCGCCCGCGAAAAGCAAGACGAGGCCGCCATCAAGGCTGCGCAGGATGAGCTGAATGCTCTCCTTCTCTTCAAAAACGATCTGGGCGCCTTCATCCGCCTCTACACCTTCCTTTCCCAAATCTTCGACTACGGGAACACCGCCATCGAGAAGCGTGCGATCTTCTTCAAACGCCTCATCCCGCTGCTGGAGTTTGGCCGCGAGCGCGAGGGCATCGACCTGTCCAAAGTGGTGCTGACCCGCCACAAGCTGCTGCACAAAGGTAAACAGCCGATGCTCTTGAGCGAAGGCGAGACCCCGAAACTGGAACCGATCACCGACACAGGCGGCGGCAGCGTGCAGGAGAAAACCAAGATCTTCATGGGCGAGCTGATCGAGAAGCTAAACGAGCTCTTTGGCGCTGAAACCACCGAGCAGGACCAGCTCGTCTATGTGAACCACGTTCTGCGCGGCAAGATGCTCCAGTCCGAAACCCTGCGCCAGCAGGCCGCCAACAACACCAAGGAGCAATTCGCCACCTCGCCCGATCTCGACAGCGAACTCATGAACGCCATCGTCGATGCGCTCGATGCGCTCGATGCTCACACCTCCATGAGCAGCAAGGCGCTCAACTCCGAAGCCGTGCGCAAGGGATTGAAAAACATCCTGCTGAATCACACCGGACTTTGGGAGCTGCTGCGGCAAGCCTCGGCGGCGTAACCCCTTTTCACGCTCTGAGTCCGCCTCATCACGGTCGCAACGAAGGCCCCGGCATGGCAGAGGCGGCGGATAATGAAGGGAATAGGGTGCTCACGCTTCTGGGTGACGAATTGTCATCAGCACGGGTGGGCCACTGAATTTGGGTTTCGTGCCGAGAAGGGTGGTGTCCAGAACTGCCTGAACCCGGGCCAGATATTCCCGAAGATAGGTCGTGGGGGCGATGCTGCGTGAGACATCTTCCGCATCGAAGCCAAGGGCATCCAGTCCGTGCCGCCGGGCCAGGAAAATGGCGCGCTCATTGTGGAAATGCTGGGAGACGACGATGAAACGAGATTGACCAAAAATGCTCTGGGCACGCACCACGGAATCCAGGGTGCGAAAGCCAGCGTAGTCGCAGTAGATCGCGGCATCCGGGATACCTCGGGCGATCAACGCCTCTTTCATGGCTGTGGGTTCGTCGTAGTCGTGAGTGCCATTGTCTCCGCTGACGATGAAGGCCTTCACCTTACCCGCCCGATGCAGCGCTACTGCGGCATTGATACGATGACCGAAAAACAGATTTGTCCTGCCTGCGACCTTGGGTGAGCAGCCAAGAACAAGGGCTACGGGAGTTATTGGCACGGATTCCAGTTTGCGGTGACAACGGCCTGCGGCGGAGCGTTTCACCCAGGCATCGCATCCCCAAATGATGAGGGCGACAAGCCAAAAGCTTATGACCAAAAGAGCCATGGCTTTTCGCCAAGTTAGCCAGCGCAGGATGAGAGACGGACGCATGTGCTGACGATACTGCGAGGTCGTCGGCTTCGTGGAGGCTGATGAGGCCCGCGCGAGCAGGGCGGCTGACTCGTCGATCTACCGTGGTCTGGCATTGCTGCGCGAGTCTGACTTGCTGGGCAATTCCGAGGTGAAAGCGGTTGCTGTCGAAACGGACATTGCTGACTCCTGCGCCACGGCTTTGCGCTGTCTGAAGGCTGGCAAGCACATCCATCTCGATAAACCGGGGGCGCTCGTGCACGACGAGTTTAAGGCCATGCGCCTGGAGGCCGAGAAGCTCGGGCTCACGGTCCAGATGGGTTACATGCTGCGTTACAATCCGGCCTTTGAGCTTCTTTTCCGAGCCGTTCGGGAAGGGTGGCTGGGGGAGATCACCGAGATCGATGCTGCGATGGGCAAGCTCGCAGACAGCGGCACCCGCCGCAAACTTGGCGAGCTGGAAGGTGGCGGCTTCTTCGAACTCGCCTGCCACATCACGGATGCCGTCGTCACCCTGCTGGGCAAACCCAAAGCCGTTCATGCCTTCTCCACGCCGACGACGAGTGATGGAATGAAAGACAACCAACTGGCCGTGCTCGAATATGCCAAGGCCACGGCCTCGCTCCGCTGCAACCATGCGGACCCTTTTGGCGGGCCACGCCGGCGTTTCAATGTCACTGGAACCAAGGGCACCTTTGAGATTCTGCCGCTGGAGACCGGGAAGGTGAATCTGTCACTGACCGAATCTCACGGCGGTTACACAAAGGGCACACAGACCCTCAATCTCAATGTGCCGAAAGATCGCTACATCGGCGAGTTTACCGACCTCGCGAAGATCGTCCGGGGGGAGAAGAAGCTCGCCTGGGATGCGGCGCATGACATCGCCGTGCATGAGACCGTCTTGCGTGGAGCTGGCGTGTGGCGTTGACCCGCGGGCAGATCTCCTTTATCAAAATGCACCATGTCTTTCCCCTTTCGTTCCCCTCGCGACACCGTCGGCGGCATCACCGTCTTTGGGCGCATCGTCGATAAAATCCGCTACCATGCCCGCGAAGGCAAACTGCCTGAGGGTTATCATCTCGACTTCATTCCAGGCAGCCGCACGTTTGATGACCGCATCTGCACCCTGCTGGGGGTCAGCTTCGCGGCACTCACTGCCCGTGTGCTGGAAGGTGGCACCGATGAGGAGGTGCTCGAGTGGTGCTTCCAAAACGGGCGCAAACCGGATGACGAGCACATCCGCCTCTTCAATGGCTTTATGTTCAAGCGTGGCTGGCGCGATGAAGCGACGCCCGGTCTGATCCAGCAGCGTGCTGAGGCTGGCCTCGGCCATCGCGAAGACATCGTCACCTTCTTCGACCTCATGGATGTCGAGGAAGGCCGAATGCCGTGATCATTTCCGCATTTGATCCCGCAGAAACAGTGCGCACCCGAGCGGCAGCCCCAAAAGCCAAAGCAGCCTCGGCAGGATCGGACGCAGGCCTTGCCACTGCTGAGTGAATCCGGCATGGAAAAGCAGGCTGAAGCGTGTGAACTGCACCGCAGCACGCAGCAGCCGCCATGGTGCCGCTGCGGCGTATTTGGCCTCCAGGTTGAGCACCATGCCAAACATCCGCCGGTGACCGTCTGCATTCGTCGCGGGATCTGACCTCCCATGCACGAGTGATGGTGCGTCCATCCAGTAGATGCGCAGTGGCTCGTTCACATGGCGGGTCTTGTAATGCTGTGAGATCTGTGACCAGACGTAGGACTCAGGGATGAAGTTCCCTGCGCAGTCATCAGGGAAGGGGAACTGGCGCAGGACATCGAGCCGGAGACAGCCCCACTTTTCCCCGCGAACATGATGCACATATTCCAGCTCGGCGGCGGTGCAGTCGAGTGGCTCAATGGGGAAGCGAGTGCCCACCAGGTCGCCATCCTGGTTTTGGCAAAGTCCCGTGACGCCGGAGAAACTGGCACGCGTGCTCTCGGGGATGCTTTGCCAGTGAAAATGCAGCCGCTCCAGTGCCTGCGGCAGGCAGCCGTCATCCGAGTCCAGTTTGACGAAGAGTTGCCCCTCGGCGGCACCCAGACAGTAATTGTGCACTCGATGCGCCCCGCCGTGGGGGCGTGGTTCGTAGCGGATCGGCAGCAGCCCTTCCGCCTGCCAGCCAGCCACCAGCTCCGCCGTGCCATCCGTGCTGCCATCATCCACGATCAGCCATTCAAAGTCCCGAAACGTCTGCGCCTTCATGCTCTCGTAGCAGCGATGCAGCGTGTGCGCCCGATTGTAGGTCGGGGTATAGACGGTGAAAAGCGGCGCGGACATGGGGGCGATTAAAACTCAGACGATATGCCATCACGGCACTATGTCTCAAGCGTTGTTCATCTTCATCGCATGGAACGCCTTGCCGCAGGCAGGAAAGCAGTCCACAGACTGCGCTGCTCTCCCCCATGCGTTTCATCGACAAATTAGAATCCCGCTTCGGACGTTTTGCCATCCCTGGGCTGGTCCAGTTCATCGCTGGATTGCAACTGCTGACCTTCGTCATCTTTACGCTTCTGGAGCCGGAGGGAAAATCTGCCTATCTGGACTTCCTGACACTGGATGGCGTGCGTGTGTTGCATGGGCAGGTCTGGCGCTTGTTCACCTATGTCTTCATTCCTGGGACACTGAATCTCCTGTGGGCCATCCTTGGCACCATGTTTCTCATGTGGCTCGGGCGGGGCCTGGAGGCAGCCTGGGGCTCATTCAGGCTCACGCTTTATTTTGTCGGTGGGATGCTGGCAGTCGCTGTGGGTTCCATGATTTTTGGCTACACGGCCACGGGCATGTTTCTCTTCCAGAGTCTGCTGCTCGCCTTTGCGATGATCTATCCGAATGAAGAGATCCTTTTCTTCTTCATCATCCCAGTGAAGATCAAATGGATCGCCTGGCTCGATGTGGCCATGACGGTGCTGCTCGTGATGGGGGCTCCCTCCACCATCTGGCCGGTGCTTTTTGCTCATCTCAACTTCCTCATCACTTTCGGTCCTGGCTTCATAAGGGAGCGCAAACACATGGCGATGGTGGGGCAAAAGCGTGCAGCCTTCGAGTCGGCTTCGAACTCTGGCGCGGCCTTTTTTCATCAATGCACGGTGTGTCAGAAAACGGAGGTCGATGACCCGAAGCTCGAGTTCCGCGTGAATGCTGCGGGTGATGAGATTTGCTCTGTCTGCCGTGAAAAAGTGCAGAGCGCTCATTTTGACCGTGAGAAGCTCATGTCCGGCCTGCGCAAGGCCTGCGAAAAGCGTCCTGTGAAAATGGAGCAGCTAGAACAGTGTGCTGACGACATCGCCAACGAACTCGAAGAAGAGGGCTACCGCGAGATCCCCTCAACCGTCATCGGTGCCAAGGTTATGCGCAAACTGGAGGCTATCGACCATGTCGCCTACGTCCGCTATGCCTCCGTTTACCGTCAGTTTGAAGACGTGGGCGAGTTCATCGACGAGATCAAATCCCTCGACCGCCGCCGCAGCATCACCGACGAGCAGGAGGAGCTTTTCCCCTAATCCGCCATGTCAGAGAAAACCATCTTCCAGAAAATCATCGACCGTGAGATCCCCGCGCCTCTCGTTTATGAAGACGAGTGGGTAGCTGCGTTTAACGACATTAATCCGCAGGCTCCCATCCACGTCCTGATCGTGCCGAAAAAGCTCATCCCGCGTGTCGGTGAAGCCACGATGGAAGATCAGGCCACGCTCGGAGCCCTACTGCTCGCCGCAGGCAAGATTGCTGAGAAACTCGGGATCAAAGACCGGAGCAAAGGTTTCCGCCTCGTCATCAATCACGGGAAGGACGCCGGAGAAACGGTGCAGCATCTCCATGTGCATCTGCTCGCTGGACGCGACCTCTCATGGCCTCCGGGCTGAGATTGTCGCAAAGGGAAAGCACGTCACCTGACTCAAGGTGCCACCTTCGGCTTGAACTCCTCTGAACTTTTGTTTGCAGATGAGATCTGCTCAGGAGTCATGCTTTTCTCTAATTCAGCACGGTAGGTCTTAGCTTCTTCGTTGCCTTGGTTCGCCGCGAGAAGGTACCATTTCATGGCCTCGACGGCATCCTTGACCACACCTGTACCTTCTTCATAACAAACACCCAGATTCAGCTGGGCACCGGCAAGGTTTTGATCCGCCGCTTTCTGGTACCACTTCACGGCCTCAGCGGCGTTCTTGTCCACTCCAGCTCCTGAAACATAGCAAAGAGCCAGGTTGTATTGAGCGTCGGCGTATCCCTGTTCAGCAGCTTTGCGGTACCATGTAGCCGCTTCGACTGCGTCCTGAGTCACACCTTTGCCCTCGTCGTAGCTGAGTCCCAGAAGGTTTTGCGCCTGCGCCAGGTTTTGTTCGGCTGCCTTGCGATACCATTTCACGGCCTCGCCGTCGTTTTGCGCCACGCCTTCACCCTTGGCGAAAGCGGAACCCAGCTTCAGTTGTGCCTGGGCTTCACCTTTCTCGGCCTCGGCCTGAATCTCGGCGAGCGTCTCTTCGGCAGCTTCTGGAGCAGCATCTGTGGTGCTAGCTGGCGCTGGTGGAGCAGCTTCCCGCTTGCAAGAAACGATCATGCTGAGGCTAAGGAGAAGCAGGGGTGCGAAAAGGCGTTTGATCATGCTGTCACCCTTGCACCGCAATCTACCTTGGCAAGGGGCGCATCCCCTTTCTCCTCAGGTGAAGTTCCTTCTCACTTAGCTGGCTTGTATCGCGGAAAGTTGTGCGCGGCCAAAACTCGCGGTTATGCGATGCCCTGCATCCACGGCTGAAACTCTGGGGGCACGGGGGCCTCGAAGTTCATGGGCTGATCATGGATGGGGTGATGGAGGCTCAGCTTCCAGGCGTGCAGCATGAGGCGTGAGACATGGACGATCTGGCGCTTGGGGTTGCCGTAAATGGGATCTCCCAGGATCGGGTGGCCGAGGCTTTCGCGCATGTGGACGCGGATCTGGTGTGTGCGGCCGGTCAGGAGCTTGCAGCGGATGAGGGCGCTGTTTTGATGGGTGGCGATGTGCTCCCACTCGGTCACGGCTTCTTTACCGGAGCCATCATAGAGGATGGCCATGCGCTTTCGATCGACGGGGTGTCTGCCGATCATGTTCTGGAGGCGCCCGCTCTTTTCTTTCGGAAGGCCATTGATGGCAGCGAGGTAGATTTTGCTCAGGCGGCGCTCGGCGAAGGCCTCGGTGAGGCGGCGGTGAGCAATGTCATTTTTGGCGACGACCATGCAGCCGGAGGTGTCTTTATCGAGGCGATGGACGATGCCTGGGCGCATCTCTCCGCCGATGCCGCTGAGGTCGTCACAGTGGTGGAGAAGGGCATTGACCAGGGTGCCATCGGGATTGCCGGCGGCGGGGTGGACGACGAGACCGGGGGATTTGTTGAGGACGAGGATGTCTTTGTCCTCAAAAAGGACATCAAGCGGGATGTCCTGAGCGACGACGGAGACAGGGACGACTTCGGGGATGACGAGGGAGATCTTGTCTCCGGGCTTCAGGCTGGCGCTAGCCTTGGCCGGGCGTCCGTTCAGGGTCACATGGCCGTCTTTGATCAAGTCCTGGAGTCGGGCCCGGGAGAGATCTGGAAAACGGGCGGTGAGGTGCTTGTCGAGTCGAGAGCCAGAGTCGGCGGGGTCAGAGAGGGTCCATTCCACGGTCCAAAGTCGATATTCGAATTAATTTAGCAAACTGTAATTTCTGGCATAAACAAAGCGTGAACATACAAGCGTCTGAACAGTCCAAAGTCGCCTCTTTCTTCGTAGCTCTCCCGGAGCCGACGCTTTCTCCATTTCTCCCAGCCAGTGTTTCCCACTCCAGAACAGTCTTATCTTAGCACCTGTCCGGTCTGCCAAAATCAGATCGATGTCACCTCGCTGGAGCCTTTCACGAAGTTGAAATGCCCCTTCTGTGGTCAGTTGGTGCGGGTGCGGCGGAAGTTCGATCACTTCATGATCGTGAAGCAGATCGGCGAGGGTGGGATGAGCCGGGTGTTTGAAGCTGAGGACGAGACTTTGGGAAGGCGCGTGGCTCTGAAGATTCTAAACCAGCGTTTCAGCCGCGACGAGGGCCGCATTGAGCAGTTCCGCCAGGAGGCTCTGATCACGGCAAATGTGAATCACCCGAACGTGATCAAATTGTACTCGGTGGGTTACGATCAAGGCTACTTTTACATCGCCATGGAACTGGTGGATGGCGGCAACCTGGAGCAGCGCATCCGCCGTGATGGACGTGTGAAGGAGGCTGACGCCCTGAAAATCGGGCTCGAAGTTGCCGAGGGTCTGCGTGCCGCGCAGCAGATGGGGCTGATCCATCGTGATGTGAAGCCGGCGAACATTCTTTTTACCGAAACAGGCACGGCCAAGGTCGTGGACTTCGGTTTGGCGATCTTTGTGGATCGTGGAGGCGACCATTCGGGTGAGATCTGGGCGACGCCCTATTATGTAGCGCCTGAGAAGGTGCTGGATAACCGCGAGGACTACCGCAGTGATATTTTCAGCCTGGGTGCGACGCTCTATCACGCGATGACGGGCAAGCCGCCACACAAGGCGGACACGGACAGCATCGAGCAACTGCGCATGATCAAGTGCCGCCGTGTGGCGCTAGAGGACAGTGGGATGAGATTCGCCCCGCGTACGGTGCATGCAATCAATCGCATGCTGGCTTTTCGTCCCCAGGAGCGCTGTGCCAACTACGATGAAACCGTGGATGAACTCCGACTGGCCGAGGGACTTCTCGGGCAGAGCTATGCGACACGCTGGCGCCTGACCAATCGCCGGGTGCGCTGGGGCATGACGGCTGCCGTGATGTTGGTGCTGGTGTTTGCCATCGGCTGGCTGGTGCAATTTTCCGGCATGAGGAAGGCTGCGGCCATCACCCAAAAGGTGGATACCAGCCGCAGTGACCTGACCGGAGATGGCGTGATGCTACAGGCTGGAAACAAGGGCACCGTGGCGGAGCGCTTCGTCGCCGCACGGGCTCTCATGCTGGAAAAGCGCCGCTTCGCCGAGGCGCACAATAAGTTCGAGCGCCTGCTGGGAGAGGATCTGCGCCAGCCGACCCTGAACTGGGCGCGCGTAAATGCAGCGCTGTGCTCCATCATGTTGGGGAAAAAAGACAGCGCAGGGAAGTATCTCAGTGCTCTCGCCGAGGACACTGGGAATGGTGGCAGCGCGCTCGTGAGCCCTGAATTGGCCAACTTCTTCGGTGCTCTGGGGAAATCCTTCAGCCACATGCCGCCAGGGAAATCATTGCCTGAGCTGGGCTATGCCACGAGCAATGAAGCCATCATGGGCTACCTCGTCCACGGGCTTGCTGAGTGGTATTTTGGAGATGCGCGCCTCGGGGCGGCATTGATGGCCCATTTCAAGCAGCATCTCAATGATCTCAATGGATCTGAAAGCCAGATCTCTCTGGACTGGATCAGGCAATGCGCAAATCTCGTCCAGCCCTTTGAAGGGGAGATGGCTGTGGTGGCTGACATGCGGGAGCCTGCTCAGCCCAAAAGCATCCAGGAATGCCAGCAGGCGCTCGCTCGTCTCCGAACGCAGCGTGACCAATTAAAGACGGCCTCTGGCACGCGGGTGCTGCTTGAGAAATGGGAATCCAACATCAGACGCGAACTCTCCCGCTTAACGCTCGATCAAAATCAGCAGCAGATCACCACACAAAATGCCCTCAGAAAGCGTGAACTCGCCCAGTGGACTGAGATTCTGGCCACGATTCCTTCTTTGATTGATGGATACGATTTCACGCGAGTCACCAGCATGTTGAGAGACATGCGCTTTGAGTCGCCCGAAGTTCAGACCGCCATTGATGGCCAGAAGTATCTGTATTCTCAGGCATCTGCTTTTCTCACCCGCCTGTTCAGCGATCTCAAAACACAGGGCGGTTTCACTGGCCTGCTGATCCGGCATAGTGGCAGTTCGTTGCAGGGCCGTCTTGTGTCCGCATCTGTGGAGTCTGCCAGCATTGCCCTGGATCGCGGCACGATCACCTTGCCATTGACCGATCTGGCTCCGCAGACCTTGTTGGATGTCGCCCAGCATTTCTCTTCGGCCACCACTGACAGTACGGAGTATTATCAGCGCCAGGAGGAAATCGCCGCCTTTGCTCGTGCGGCCGGGCTTCCCGCGCTCTCGGCCACGGTCGCGGCCCAGCTCATGGAAGAAAACCGCTCCTTCCGCCAGCGCTGGTTGAAACTTTCCCAGTAGCAGGATAGACGCGTGAGAAGTCCCTTGTCACCAGGCGGATGATCTCGGAAAGGAAAAGGCTTTGCCGAAGTTACGCTGTCGTGGCTTTGAGTTCCTCTATCATCCTTCCTCCACATGCCTGCCCAGTCCCTCCTTCGTGTCCAACAAGCGACCTTTACTCGTGGAGGTAGGCGCATTCTCGAAGGCATCGACTGGCAGGTCAACCGTGGGCAGCATTGGTGCGTGCTCGGGCCAAACGGCTGCGGAAAGACCTCGCTCATCAATCTGATCACTGGGTATGAACCAGCGACGGATGGCGTCATTCAAATCGGGGAGGACACCTTTGGAAACAGCGACTGGCGGGAGGTGCGGAAGCGCGTAGGATTGGTGACGAATACGCTGACCACCTACATTGAGGCTGGAGAGCCTGTCGTGCACGTCGTGGCCAGTGGACGTGACGCCAAATTAAATCTCTGGCAGCCGCCCTCAGCCACATTGAAAAAGCAGGCGGCGGGATTGATCGAGGCAGCGGGATGCACGCATTTGAAGAAGTCACTCTGGGGCACTTTATCTCAGGGTGAGAAGCAAAAGATCCTCATCTGCCGCGCCCTGATGGCACGGTTTGAGGTGCTGATCCTGGATGAACCCTGCGCGGGGCTGGACCCGGTGGCGCGTGAGCAATTTCTCTCCTGGATGAGTGAGATCAGCACCTGGCCGGAGGCTCCATCACTGGTGATGGTCACCCATCATGTGGAGGAAATCCTGCCCTGCATTACCCACCTCTTCCTGCTGCGCGCCGGGCGTGTTTACGCGCAGGGGGAAAAGGCGGAAGTGCTCACGAGCTCTGCATTGAGCACTCTTTATGGGGCAGCCGTGAAGCTGACGAAAAAGGACGGGAAGTACGCGCTACGCGTGGTCTGAACTGCAAAGGGCCACGAGCACAAAAAACCTGCGAACCCTTTCGAGTTCGCCGGTAAAGAACTGCACTTTTCTGAATCAGCTCCAGAGGCTCTGCGGGTAGGCTCCGGCGGTCACGAGTGCCTGGATGGAGGCGACGACATCCGCCTTGTCTTCGGGGTAGGTCACGCCAAACCACGAGTCGTTGGATTCCAGCACGGTGACATCGGCTTTGCCTGCTTGGATCAGATCATTCACGACTTTGGGGGCGTAGCATTCGGCTTTGATGTCACTGCCGTTCGTTTGGAGGAATTCGGTGAAGGCCTCGCGAAGGTGGGTGAAGATATCCGGGGTGAAGCCGAAGAAGTTCATGGAGACGATCTCTGAACCCGTCAGTGGCACGGCTGGCTCAGTCTCGCGGTTTTCGGCTCCGGTAGCGGTCTTGAAGATCTTCGTCATTTCAGTCACAGAGCACAGCTTGCTAGCTGCATCGCGGGTGCAGACGCCCCGGGAGACGCTGCCGTGATCAGAGAGGGTGTTCCGCAGGTAGTAGCCGACCATGGAGTAGTGGCTGATGCCGTCTTCAGGGCGGGCCGTGGTGAGATCAGCGGCGATCTTGGCGAAGGCATCGCGGCCATAGAAGTCGTCGGCATTGATCATCAGGAAGGGCTCATGGACCACTTTTTCAGCGGCAAGCAGGGCGTGGGCAGTGCCCCAGGGTTTGGTGCGGCCTTCCGGGACGGTAAATCCAGCTGGGAGATCGGTGATGTCCTGGAAGGCGTAGTCCACTGCGATGCGGTCGCCAAACTTGCTGCCGATCTGTGTGCGGAACTGCTCCTCGAAGTCGCGCCTGATTACGAAGACGACCTTGCCGAAGCCCGCACGGATGGCATCGAAGACGGAGTAGTCGAGCACCACTTCCCCAGAAGGGCCCATGGCGTCGAGTTGCTTGAGGCCGCCGTAACGGCTGCCCATGCCGGCAGCGAGGATGAGGAGAGTCGGTTTCATGTGAAGAAAGATGGCGCGCCTGAAGAGTGGCGGGCCGCGATTGATGGACAGGGCGGGGGAGCTGTCAAAGCCGATGTCACGACTATCGCGACGGAGTCACATTATGGGGGAACTGAAGCTTTGAGTTGTTCACATTCACTGCAACCCCAGCGTTTCAGTTCGCGTATCCTCGCCCCAACTTTTCGCCATGAAAAAGATCCCCCAACTAACCCTCGCCGTCACCCTTCTGTGCAGCCAGCAGCTTCTCGCTGACTCTCTGTCTGACTCCTATCTCGCCATGTTCAAGCCGCTGCCCACAGAGGCACCTTCGGCTGACAACGAACTTTCGGAAGCCAGGATCAATCTCGGACGCCAGCTCTATTATGAGACGCGCATCTCCAAAGGGGGCAAGATGAGCTGCAACTCCTGCCACATGCTGGACAAGTTTGGCCAGGACAACCTGCCTTTCTCCCCTGGTCATGAAGGCAAGCTCGGTGGTCGTAGCTCCCCCTCGACCTACAATGCCGCCCTTCACATCGCCCAGTTCTGGGATGGCCGTGCTCCGAGTGTGGAAGAACAGGCCAAGGGCCCGGTTCTCAATCCCGTGGAGATGGGCATGCCGAGTGCCGACTTTGTCGTGGAGGTGCTGAAATCCATCCCCGGCTATGTGGAGGCATTCAAAGCCGCTTTCCCTGGCGAAGCTGACCCAGTGAACTACAACAACTTCGGCAAGGCCGTCGGTGCTTTTGAGCGCAAGCTCGTGACTCCATCCCGCTGGTATGACTACCTCAGAGGCAAGAAGGACGCCCTGACTGCCGAGGAAGCCAAGGGCTACGAAACCTTCGCCAAAGTCGGCTGCGTCACTTGTCACAACGGTCCCGCCGTGGGCGGTGCCATGTATCAGAAGCTTGGTCTGGTAAAAGCCTGGCCTGATCTTAAAGACACTGGCCGCCAGGAGGCCACGAAGCTGGAGAGCGACAAGTATTTCTTCAAAGTGTCCAGCCTGCGCAACGTCACCGAAACCGGCCCCTATCTCCACGATGGTTCGGTCAAGACCCTGGAAGAAATGGTCGGCAAAATGGCCGAGCATCAGCTGGGGAAAGTGCTCTCTGCGGATGAAACCGCCAGCATCGTGACCTTCCTGAAGGCGCTGAAAGGTGACCTGCCAAAGGAATACATCGCTGCGCCAAAGCTGCCTGAAAGCGGCCCGAATACTCCGAAGGCGTAATCATCGCTGATCAGCTCATTGAAACTCCCCACGGTGCCTAGCGCTGTGGGGATTTTTATTGGGCGGCAGTGTCTCCTACTTCGCCCATTCGTCTTCGAAATAATGGACGAGTGCTTGGTTGTTCAGCCGATTGATCTCAGTTTTCACGCGAGCCATGTCGGGCGGGAAATGGGGGAGTTGGGCGAGCACTTCTTCATTCACAAAGCGGAGGCTTGGCGGCAGGGTGGCAGGGCCGCTCAGTGGCTTACGGCTGGCTAAAATGAAGCCCCATTCGCCGAAGCTGGGGACCATGGCGTGATAGGGCTCGGTATGCAGCCCGCAAGCTCTCAGGGTGGCATCGACACACCAGAAGGACTGACGCGCGACAAAGGGCGAGGTGCTCTGGACTACGAGTGCGGCATCGGCACTCATGCTTTTCAGCAGGCGCTGGTAAAAGGTGGTGGTGTACAGTTTGCCCAGGGAGAAATTCGAGGGATCGGGGAAGTCGATGATGACGAAGTCGAAGGGGCCGCGTGGCTCACTGAGATAGGCAAAGGCATCGGCGTTCTCGATGCGGAGCCGAGGGCTGCTCAGGGCACCGGCGTTCTGTGCGGTGAGCATGGGGGAGCTGGCAAACAGCCGCGTCATGGCGGGATCGAGATCACAGAGCGTGATGCTTTCGATGCGCGGGTAGCGGAGGACCTCGCGCGCGGCCAGTCCATCGCCACCGCCGAGGATGAGCACGCTTTTCGCCTGAGGCAGACGGGAGAGTCCGGGATGCACGAGAGATTCGTGATAGCGGTATTCGTCACGGCTGCTGAACTGAAGGTTGCTGTTCAAGTAAAGGCGGAGGTCTTCCTTTTGCTTCGTCAGGACGATACGCTGGTAGGGCGTGGACTCCGCGTAAATGACTGGATCGGAAAAGGCGGCAAACTCGCCCCAGCGGGTGATTTCATCGCCACGCAAAAGGCCAAAGAGGAGAAAGCCGGTGACGCTGAGCCCGGAGAGCCAGAGATTGCGAGCCCGGGGCAGCTCGCTGCGCAGGAGATGCAGCGCCAGCAGGCCGACGCTGGCATTGATCAGGCCAAAGAGGAAGGCGCTGCGCACCAGACCGAGGTGCGGCACGAGTACGAGCGGGAAGAGCAGGGAGGCGAGCAGCGCTCCGATGTAGTCAAAGCTGAAGACATTCGAGACCAGATCCTTGAAGGCGAAGCGGCCCTCCATGATGCGGAGCAGCAGCGGGATCTCCAGGCCGACAAAACAGCCGATGAGGAAGACAAGGCTGTAGAGTGGGATGCGGAAGCTGATGCTCCAGCCGAAGAGCAGAAACAGCAACGCGGCAGAAGTGCCGCCGAGGAAGGCGATGAGGAACTCCACCCGGACAAAGGTGCGGATCAGATTCCCGGTGACGAAGCGTGAAAGCCAGGAGCCCACCCCCATGGCGAAGAGATACACGCCGATGATCGTCGAGAACTGCGTAACGCTGTCTCCCAACAAATAGGAGGCTAGCGTGCCAGCGATCAGCTCATACACCAGCCCGCAAGTGGCGATGGCGAAAACGGAGAGCAGCAGCAGCCAGGGACGCACGGTAGCCCTCTCGCTCTGCGAGAGGAGCGTTGGAGGTGATTCGGAGGTGGGAATCAAGGAGTCGAGGGCGGGAAGAGCGTCCTTTGCTCATCTCGCATGAGCGAGAGGGCTACTTTGCTTCGCGAGGAAGGCACCTCTAGTGAATCGCAGCCGCGATGATCTGGCAGATGCCGAGCGCAGCCGCACCCACGACGATGGCGAGGGCCACATTCTTTTCTTCGACGAGCTGCTTCCAGAGATCATATGGCGTCAGCTTGTCCACGATGATAAAACCAGCGACGAAGATGACGATGCCGAGCAGGGCATACACGACAGAGTTGAGGAGGATGACGAGGTCCATGTTGTTTGTAGTGGGGTGGCTTTGAAAAGAGGGGACTTTGTGACTGGGAGAGATCGAAGACGGAAGATGGAAGATGGAAGATGGAAGATGGAAGATGGAAGATGGAAGATGGAGAAAAGGGCGATGGCTATTTTCTATCCTCCATCCGCTATCCTCTATCAGCCATCTTCTATCGACTATGGCTACTTGTGACCACCGCCGAAGCTCCACCCACTGCCTCCACTGCTGGAGGAGAAGCTGGGGCGGTAGCGATAGCTGGTGCTGTGGAGGTTGCTGCGGTTGGCACTGCTGGGGAAAAGATTCCAGCCACCCATGTTCGCCATGATCAGGTAGGCAAAGGAGAGCAGGGTGAAGGTGGCGTAGATGGGATGCTTCATAGGTTACTCGTCGTCGGTGAGTGTGTAGGGGTTGAAGTCGCTCTCCATCCAGCGGCTTTTTTCAAAGCTGCCACTGCGGAGCAGGACCCAGACTGGCCAGAATGCGATGCCGGCCAATCCGATCCAAAAGTTGGACCAAAAGAGGCCGCCATGCGCCATCGTGAAGGTGATTCTGGCCGTTGACAGGGCAGGGGAGGCGTCCGGCGTGAGGGCGAAGTAGTACTCTCCCGGTGGGATGCCGGTGAGCGTGACCTCTTGCACATGGCCGCCGAGCGCGGTGCTGTAGTTCGTCAGAGGAAAGGCCACATCGAAGGAACGTTTCGTGGTGTTTTCGATCAGCTTGCCTTTCAGCCCGAGGTAGGTGTCCTGGCCCAGCACCGAAGCTGCGCTGATGTGCAGCGGCGCGCGGTGGCCGGTGACTTTAAAGGTCGGCGTCGTGATCATCTGTCCGGCCTGGGTGGAACTGTAGGCAGAGTGCACCTGGCCGATGTTTTGCTCCACGCCCCAGCCCATGAAGATGAACTGCAGGATGCAGTAGCCGATCAGCATGATGAAGAAGGTGCCGCGCACATCGCGCCACTTTTGCAGATGCGGGTTCGGCTGGTTCAGGTAGGGGCCTGAGGGGGCCTGAAGCTTGCTGCCGTCTCGGAGAAAAGCTTTCTGAACCTCCAGATGGTCGATGTATTCGCCGCCTGACCAGGTCACCTCCTTGAGTCCGGGCATCACCTCGCAGGAAAGCACTCGCGGTGGGGCGATGTGGTCGCTCACCGTGGCACGCTCGCCGTTTTTCACGCGCCAGTAAAACTCGCCCAGGACATCCGTGGTGGTCACCTCCTCGCGGGCGAAGAGCTTAAAGTTCTCCCCATTCCAAAGCGTGGCCGTGTAGTGCCCCGGCAAAATCTGCACCAGGGACCAATGCCCGCGGAAGCTGACCAGAAAGCGGAAGCCAAGCCAGGGATTGAAAAGCAGGTATTCCTCCCATGAGCACCACTTGTCCTTCCGCCGCATGAAGCCGATGACCTCCCACGTCTCACCTTTCAGCAAACCGCGTGAGCCGATCGGCAGCGCCAGCTTCATCTGCAGCGTCGTCTTGGCCACCCGGCCGATCTCCTGAAGGTGCGGCGTGCTGGCATCCAGGATACCCGCGCAGGATCCGCAGACGGCGGACATCGTCAGGCCCTCCGCGCGCAGATTCACCGGCGCACCACAGCTCGGGCAGCCCATGGCAGAACTCTGGCGGCGGGTGATGTCCGCCTCAGCGTCCCAGCCGGGCACCTTTCGCAGATCCGTGAAGTTCAGATCACCGAACTGGGCAAACTCTCCCGCATAAAAGGCCCGCTCACCGTTCACAAACTCGACCGTGCCAAACTGGCCGCCCGGCCCTGTGAGGTCGATGCCGGTGCGGGACCAACCCGGCGGAGCGACCATGGGCAGCTCTCCCTCCACCGAGACACAGCGGGCTTCCTTCACATCCATGATGCGCCAGGATGCCCCCTGAATGCTCACCATCTTTCCGGCGGGTGAGTTCTCGTCGATTCCCTGCAGGCTCACGCTTTGAGGAAAGCTGATCGTGTAGTAGCCCATCACCTCGGCGATCCAGCCATAGGTTTGGTTTCCAAAGTGGGCATACCATTCATTCCACGAGCCATCCCCGTAATGCAGCCTCAGCCTGCCGAGCAGGACAAAGCCCTGCCCATTCCAGTAGCCCTTCGTCCCGATCTGAAGCGGCGACAGATCATTTGGCAGTTCGGCCATCTGACCAAAGGTCGCGACCTGAAAGTCATTCCGCACCACCAGTGAGCGGCAGTGCTCGCAGACTGAAGAGATGCTGATCGAAGAATGAAAGACAACCGGAGCCCCACACTGCGGACAGTCGTAGCGGCGGGCTGCGGGATGATTCGAGGGATCAGACGTCTGGGACTGCACGAGGTCGATTCAAGCTGAAGCCAGCAAGAATGACAATGAACAAATCAAAGCAGATTCAGGAAGTTCAAATCATTGCCACCATTCACGAGTCTCCACTGGACTTTCCAGACCTATCGGGTGGTCTCGTCTTTAGCGGGGTTTCCCTCGGTGAGGTAAAGGATGGAGGTGGCACCCTGACCGATGGCCCCCTGAACGACCGCAGCCACCTCGCGTTCGAGATCGCCAACGCGGACACGGACGACGATGCGCTTGGTCGGGCTGTCCACGGAGAGGATATTTGCGAGAGGGGAATTCGTGGGAATGCCGAGCATGACAAGGGCACTGGCTAGATCGAGGCGCATGTCATCCTGAGTGTTTCGTATGCCATCGGGACCCCGGCGATTCCTTTGCAGATTTTGGGCCGTGGTCATGCTGACTCCAGTGATGGTGGTGATGATCTCGGGGCGGGCTTCATTCAGATCCAGCTTTCCAGAAGCCAGCACGCTAAACCAACTACGCCATTCAGGGTTGGCCCGCTCTACCAGATCCATGCCGCGGACGAGGCTCATTTCCTCAATGGAGCGGAAGGGGCGGTTGAAGGGGCGCCCGTCGTTGCCATACTCCTTGCTCTCTGCGCCGTTGATGTGCTTGAAGCTGTCCTGGTCCACCCAGTCGAGGAGGCTGTCAATGAGGCCGTCTGCCTTGGAGAGTTCGAGCCCCCAGTTCCTGAAGATTCGGCGGAGTGTCTCGCGGTCTTCGTTTTGGAGGAGAATGTTGGGATTGAGCAGGCCGTCCTCGCCAGTCATCTGGACTTCGTATTGCTCCTCATCATTGATCTGACGGCGCAGAAGGGTATCATCGGGTTTGACGTCCGGATTCATGGCCAGGGCGAGCCCTGTCTCTGCCAACATTCGGGCGCGGAAGACCTGCCGCTTCGCCGCAGCAGAATCGAGATCCTGAGTGAGCAGCAGGGAAGCCCCGGCGACCAGCCCCAGGAGTAGCGCGATGACCCAAAGCACGGCCAGCAAGGCAGCACCAGAGCAGCGGGGTGAGAAGCATGGTGGATGGTGGATCATTGCTGTGGCACCCCGCCGCCTCCCTGGATGGGGGAAGGGGAGTTATTAAGGGGCGGATTTGAATTGTTGGGATCAGGGATCTGATTCTGATTGTTCGTGTTGTTCAGATTATTCAGGTTGTTCGCATTCTGAGTGATTTGATTGACGGCATTCGGAACGATTGGTGGCAGCCAGAAGACGGAGCGGGACTCGAAGCCATCGTCGAGCTGGAAGTTCATCTCCGCCATAATGGGACGGCGGGCCTGCTTCCAGTTGTTCTCCCAGCGGTTGGTGCTGGCATCGTAGAACTTCCACTCGAAGCGGCTCACATTGTCCAGAAGCGGCAGGGTGATCTGATCTTTGCTATAGCGGACGGATTGATTGGAGCGGATGGCCTGGGTTTGCTTCTGGTCCAGCACGCGCAGCATGACGCGCAGGTAGCCGCCAGGCCGCTCCTCCGCATAGACGTCCATGCTGGTGTCAGGAGCGAGTGAGGTGCCCGGGGTGAAGGAACTGCCGCCGTTGGCGATGTTTAGCGTCGGCACATAGCTACTGCCGCTCTGCTTCACCGTAAGCCGGACCTCGGCGTCGCCCGGCAGAGTGCGGAAGGAACGGCGCATGAATTCGATGAAGTTTTGCCGAATGAGGGATCGGTCCTGCGAGAGGGAGATGCTCTCCGTCAGTTCCAGCGTGGACTGGGAGATGGAGAAGATGCCGGCGATAAGGAGCACGAACATCGAAAGGGCGATGATCATCTCAAACAGGGTGAAGCCCATGGTCCGCCGGGAATGGCGGGTGGCTGAGCCAGGCACTGGGGGGAGATTCTTCATGGCCTAGTTCACCGGAAGATAGGCGCCTGCATAGCGCAGGGTTTCGGCACTGACCTCGGTGGGACCGCTGCCGTCATTCCAGCGGGCGATCGCGCGGATGTGATACATGTCCTGGAGGAAGCGCCCCTCCTGATTTTTGAGATCCTTTACCTGCTCGACGATGACTTTGTAGGCGACACCATCGCTGCCGGGTTTGATCTCTTCCTCCATATCCCGGATCTGTGGGACCTTGCCATATTCATCGATCAAAGACTCCAGGGTCTGTTCGACTTCGAGGAACTTCTGCGAATCTGTGGCGACATCGGCGATCTTATTGATCGTGCCCACGAGGGCGAGTGCGGCGATGGAAAAGACAGCTAGCGCCAAAACAACCTCCAGCAGCGTCATGCCAAAGGCACGGCGGTGGGTGAGTAAGTGTGTTGGGACTCTCATTGAGTGACACCTCCGGTCAGCGCGTGGAATTTCACATCCCGGAAGCCCCCCGTGGAATCCTCCAGGCGGACAATGAGGGGCTCACAAATGCCCTGTTCGCCGAAACGCCAGGTTTGGCCTTCGGCCTTTTCCCAGCCTTTGCCACCCCAGCGTTTGATGAAGACTTTGATGCCCTTTCCATGGCTGTAACTGCCCATCTCCCCAGAGGTGGCTCCCAGCACACCGAAGCTGTCTTTTTCAAAACCGATGGTCATGCTGCGGTGCTGGAGCACGGCAGTGTTCAGCGCATACTTCGACATCTGTCCCAGCCTCTGTGCGGGCTCGTCCAGCGGGTCCACCTGATCAAAGTAGGCAAAGCTGCCTACGCCCACGCCGATGACCATCACCATGACGCTCATCACGAGGATGAGTTCCAGCAGAGTGAAGGCTCCGCTGGCACGGGGCGATGGTGGGTGGATTTTCATGATTCATGCGCCTTGGCACTGGTAACCATCCTTATTGCCGCACATCGTCGTCCGTTCCCTCATGTTTGTCAGCCCCAGCAGAATAGATCTCGTAGGCTTTGCCGTCCTTGCCAGGGCTTTTGTAGATGTACTTGTTGTCCCATGGGTCAATGATGCCGTTTTCTTCGATGAAGGACTTCTTCACGGGGGCATTGCCGGGCGGCTTGACCAGGGCATCCAGTGATGGTGGCAGGTTGCGATTGTTGACCTTGTACATCTTGATCGAAGTGGAAATGGTGCCGATCTGCGCACGGGCGGCAGTGATCTTGGCCTGCTCATCAAACTCACCCAGCGTGGAAGCACCGATAGCAATAAGGATGGCGATGATCGCGAGCACGAGGATCATCTCCATTAGGGTGAAGGCAGAGCGGATGCGGCGAGCGAAGCGGCGTGAGGTAGGCTGGATTTTCATGGGTGAGAGAATGGGGTGTGGGCTTGGAAAGCGAAGCTGGCAGATTGTTCGGAAGTCGTCACGACCAATTCGAGATCAGTTCCGGGAGTTTAGGGTGGCGACAGTATCGTAGATGATGGTGATCATCATGTAGGCCATGACGCCGACGAGCCCGGCCATGACGAGGATGATCATCGGCTGGAGCATGGCCATGAGCTTTTCGAGGCTCTTTTCCAGCTCCCGGCCACAGCGGTCGGCCGCACGGCGGAGGGTGCCGCTGATGTCGCCAGTATGCTCACCGATGCGGACCATTTCGAGTAGGTTGATCGGGAAGAGGGCAGTCTTTTCCAAGGAACGGGAAAGCGCCGAGCCATCGCGGACACCGTCGATCACGTTCAAGAGCTGCTTTTGAATGAACTGGTTCGCGGAGATGCGGGAGGCCAGCTCCAGCCCCTTCAGCAGAGGCAAACCGCCGCCAGTGAGTGAGGCGAGCGTTTCGAGGAACTGAGTGTGGAAGTTCGCCATCAGCACATTGCCAAAGAAGGGGATCTTCAGCTTCGTCTCATCCCAAACCGGGCGGCCTTTCTTTGAGCCGGACCAGACCCAGAAGGCGAGTCCGATCAAAGCCGAACCAGCCAGAAGCAGCCACCAGTAGCTGCGCATAAAGGCCGAGAAATCGAGGATGAGTTGGACGCCTTTCGGCACACCACCGCGCATCCGGGACATCATGCCGCTGAGTCTTGGAATGAGGAAGGTGGTGAAGATGATGGTCACGGCCACGGCCGAGAAGCCAAGGAAGCCGGGGTAGATCAGCGCTACGAGGACCTGGCTTTTCAACTCGCGCACTTTGGCGAGATACTGCCCCTGACGTTTCATGGACTCAGAAAGAGATCCTCCCGCCTCACCTGCTGCAGCCACCGCGCAGAAGAGTTCATTAAAGCTCGGCGAAGCCTGCTTCAGCGCACTGCTAAAGGGGTGCCCCTCGCGGATGAGATTGCCGAGGCGATTGGCGATGCGGCTGTGGGTGCCGCCGGTGCCCTTGCCTTCCATGAGCTTCAGCGCCTGCTCCAGGCGCATCCCGGCTTCCAGCAGTTCGCCGAGTTCCTCCGTAAAAAGCTGCAGTTGCTTACCGCCGAGCTTGATGGGGCCGTGCGCCACCTCTTCCGCTGCGGCCGCTTTACCTTTGGCGGTGGTCGGTGCGGCTTTGACACCTCTGACGGGAGTTTTCACTGCACCTTCTTTGACCTGAAAAGGCTGCAAACCTTTGCCAGTCAGGGCTCGCACGGCGCTGGCTCGGTCCTGCGCATCGATGGAGCCCGAGACGTCTCGTCCGGCGGCATCGGAGGCTTGGTAGGCAAAGGTGGGCATGATGGAGTATGACGAAGGACGAAATCCGAAGGGCGAACTTTAGATCACTGCTCTGACTCGGCGACGGTGACGCTGATGACTTCGTCGATGGAGGTTAATCCAGCGAGGATCTTGCGGACGCCGTATTCGCGCATCGGGCGGTAACCATCCTTGTATGCCTGGGCGTAAAGCTGCGAATTACTGGCCTTGTGCGTGACAAGTTCGCCCATGGCGGGGGTGAGGCGCACGAGTTCGTAGATGGACATTCGGCCACGGTAACCTGTGGCGCGGCAGGCTTCACAGCCGCCTTCTTTAGCGCGATAGACTGGGCTGCGAATGATGCCAGTGAACTGGAGTTGGTCCTTAAGCCGCATCTGCGCATCGGGATCAGGCTCGCGGCATTCATTGCAAAGCACGCGCACGAGTCGCTGGGCAATGAAGGCGCGCACCGAACTCGAAACGAGGAAGGGTTCCACACCCATGTCGATGAGTCGCATAATGCCGCCGAGAGCGTCATTGGTATGCAGGGTGCTAAAGACCAAATGACCGGTCAGCGCTGCGCGAATGGCGATTTCTGCCGTCTCCAGGTCACGCATTTCCCCGATCATCACGACGTTCGGATCACCACGGAGAATGGAGCGCAGGCCTGTGGCGAAGCTGAGATTGATCTCTGGCCGCACGGCGATCTGGACAACGCCTGGGAGCTTGTTTTCCACAGGATCTTCGATCGTGACGATGCGGCGGTGCTCGGTATTGAGCTGGCTGAGGAAGGTGTAGAGCGTGGTTGATTTACCCGAGCCCGTGGGGCCGGTAACCAGGATGATGCCGTTCGGTTTTTTGAGCAGGGTCTCAACCTCAGCGCGCAGATCCGGCTCGATGCGAAGTTTGTCGAGATTGAACTTCTCCTGGCCAAGTAAACGAAGGCTGACGCTTTCGCCTTCGACACTTGGGATGGTAGCGACACGGACGTCGATGAATTGCCCGGCAATCTGGAGATTGATACGACCATCCTGAGGGAGGCGCCGCTCGGCGATGTCGAGCTTTGCCATTACCTTTAGTCGGGCGATCACGGACTGCTGGAGCTGCTTGATGTTCTCCGGCACGGGGACTTCACGCAGACGACCGTCGATGCGGTATCTCATGCGCAACTTCTCTTCCATCGGCTCGACATGAATATCCGTGGCATGCTGTTCCAGCGCTTCGCGGATAACCGTATTCACGAACTTCACGACGGAGGCTTCTTCGTCATCGGCGTCAATGACGTTGGCTTCATCGCGTTGTTCGAGATCGGAACCATCGACATCTCGACCTTTGAGGATCTCTTCAAAGGTGTCTGCACCCACCCCGTAGAAGTCGCGCATGGCATTGAGCAGACGTTTACGCGGAGCGATCTCCAAACGCACGGGTGCATCCACTTCACGGGCTACGGCCTGATGTCCGATAAGATCAAAAGGATCGTAACCGACCACGACGAGCTTTTTCATCGATGAGCCTTCTTCTTCGATGATCTTGATCGGCAGCAGACGGTGCCGTAAAGCCACACGCGGCGGGAGCAGGCGCTTCATCTCAGGTGCATCGGCCGAGTCGGGCAGGGGATTGGCGACAAAGCCGAGTCCCATGCGTGTGGCTAGCTGGGAGAGGAAGGCTTCCTCATCAATGGTGCCTAGATCAAGAAGTTGATTCACGACCGACGAACTGGGCGTGGCGGTGGGCAGCGGAATACCTGAGCCACCAGAGGACTCCAAACATTGCACGAGAGCTTGCCGGATATTTTTCATCGGTTCACGGAGCCTTAGGCAGAGCCTCGGGCGGGAAAAGGCTTGCGTCGATAATCGCGCCATCCTCCTGGATGGTTTCGATTTCGATCTTCATCGGCGCAGAACCTTCATCCGGCACATAGCCATATTTTTCCAGAAGCTCGATCACATAGGCTACGGCCAGATTTTGTGCCGTGAAATGCCTTGTGGCGATGCCGGTGAGGTCCTCGCGCAGAGTCCCTGTGATCAGCGCGCTTCCGATCATGCCGATGGAGCCGTCTTCTGCCGGTCCTTTGTCGGATTCATCGTCTGCGGCAAGAAGGCGGCCAGTGAGAGATTCGGCCACACGCAGGACACGCTGCCCCTCCGGTGTGTCGAGAAGCAGCGAGCGGTTTAAGGGGCCCGAGGCTGTGTAAAGCGCCTGCGAATTACCCGACACAGCCAATGCTGAAAAGGCGACCTTTCTCTGGGCGGCGTTTGCAGCGAGGAAGAACTTCGCCCCACTATCTGCGACGGCAAAGAAGCGTCCGCCTTCATCTGTAGTGAGCACCATCGTCGCTGCTCCTCCATTGGCGGGTGCCACGAGGTAAGCACTACGATAGCTGCTGAAGTTTGCCGAATCTGCTTCCGGAGTGAAAACCAACTCATAGATCAACCACTGGGCATGCACACCCGAAAGGCTCGCAAACCAAAGTGTGGCGGCAAGGAGGAGCGGGGTGAATCGAGGGGCTGGAATCATTAAGGGCGCGTTTTGTAGCTGCAAGAGACTCCGTTGTCGAGTGGCGCGTTGAAACAGCGTGAGAAGGTTTGTGATTGTTTTGAAGATAGTCCTGCGCCCCTTCCTGTCATGGGAGCTCACGCACTTTTTGATTTCAAAAGCCTTAGATGACCTGCGGCCAGGGTTGTGCCAGAGATGGTTGAGTTGCTTCCTACCTATGCTGACTTCTGACTTTGATTACCACCTTCCGACCGAACTTATTGCCAGTGTGCCGCTGGAAGATCGTTCTTGTTCACGGATGATGGTTGTACACCGGGACAGCGGTAAAATTGAGCACCGGATGTTCAAAGACCTGCCATGCTATATCAAACCGGAGGATCTGCTGGTGCTGAACAATACTCGAGTGGTCCCGGCCCGCTTTTTCTCGAACGATGGCGCGCGTGAAGTTCTGCGGTTGGAGCCGATCAGCCCCACTCGCTGGCGCTGCATGGTGAAGCCGGGAAAGCGTTTCCGCGCTGGCCACACAGTAACCATCGGGGACTCCACCGGTACTGTAACGGATATTTTGGAGAATGGGGAACGCATCATCGAATGGGATGCGCCTGTGGATGAAGAGCTCCATGGTCACCTAGCGCTGCCGCATTACATGGGGAGAGATGATCAGCCGATAGACCGAGAGCGCTATCAGACGGTCTATGCACAAAGAGACGGTGCCATTGCCGCTCCAACGGCAGGGCTGCACTTCACCCCCGAATTACTTGCCACGCTGCCGCACACCTTTGTGACGTTGCACGTCGGTGTGGGGACCTTTCAACCAGTGAAGGCAGAGAAAATCGAGGAGCACCAAATGCACTCGGAGGTTTATGAGGTCAGCGCGGAATCAGCCTCGATGATTCAGAAAGCCAATCGCATTATCGCCGTGGGCACCACTTCAATGCGCACGCTTGAGACGGTTGCACGTGATCATGGGCAGCTCGTTGAAGCTGCTGGCAGCACGGACATTTTTATCTATCCTGGATACCGTTTCCAAGCGGTCGGGGCACTACTGACGAATTTTCACCTCCCAAAATCGACACTCATCATGCTGGTAAGCGCCTTTGCTGGAAAAGAATTGATCATGAGTGCCTACGCCGAGGCCATCCGCGAGCGTTATCGCTTTTATAGCTACGGCGACTGTATGCTGATCCTGTAGCGGTAAGCTAAGCGAGCACCTGTTTGAGGACCTCGATGCACCTCTCATTCTGAGGCATGGTGCCGATGGAGATGCGCACCCACTCTGGGAGCTTGTAAGCGGCCATGGCACGGACAATGACGCCCTTGTCCATCATCGCTTTGAAGACGGCATTTCCGTCACCGACTTTGACGAGCACGAAGTTCGCAAAGCTAGGTATGTATTCGAGACCCATCTCGCTAAACTGCGCCTGTAAATAGTCGCGGCCTTCGTCGGTGATTCGCTTTGTTTTATCCTGATGCTCCTGGTCTAGTAAACCGGCCAGCGCACCTGCCTGGGCGATAGAGTTAAGATTGAACGGCTGCCGGGTGCGCTGAAGAACGTCTATCAGTTCCTTGTTGGCGATGCCGTAGCCGACACGCGTACCCGCTAGGCCCTGGATCTTCGAAAAGGTGCGGAGCACGACGACATTCCGGCCATCGCGCACGTATTTGAGAGTGTCTGGCGGATTATCGAGAAACTCATAATAAGCTTCGTCAAAGACGACGACGACATGGTCAGGCACCTTGTCCATGAAACGGTCGATCTGCTCCTGGGTGACGAGCGTCCCCGTTGGGTTGTTGGGATTGGCAATGAAGACCTCTTTCGTCTGTGGAGTGATCGCGGCGGCCATAGCATCGAGATCGTGCACATAGCCGGGATCTGGCACCTCAATGGTGTCCGCGCCGAAAACCTTGGCCATGAGTTTATAAACGAGGAAAGCGTGCTCAGCTGTGATGATATTGTCCCCAGGTTTAAGGAAGGCATGACCGATGAACTCGATGACTTCGTTGCTGCCGCAACCCATGATGAAATTGCCCATTTCGAGGTCAAATTTCTCAGCGAGAGCCTTGCGCAATTTCCATGAGGCTCCATCTGGGTAAATATGCACCTCCTCGCAGGCTTTCTTCATCGATTCAATGGCCTTCGGGCTCGGGCCGAGGGGGTTTTCATTGGAGGCCAATTTAATGATTTCCTCAGGCCGCAGTCCGCGCTCACGGGCGACATCTTCAATGGGCTTACCGGGTTCGTAGGCGACTAGATCTTTGAGCTGCGGGTTGGCGTAGTTCCAAATGGACATGGTGGGTGGCGAAAGGGGGAGGTCTATCGACCGAATCTTGAGGGCTGGCAAGCTTTCAGCGATGGGATGATCAAGAGAAAATCGTGTCAGAAAGACAGCATAAAACGTTTTCACCTGTGATGTTGCCATTCTGGCCCGCTTTGAGCATGGTAAGCATCTGTTTAAGTCGAGATGCCATCAGCCTCAGTCACATGCCCCCACTGCGAAAAATCTGTCGAGATCCAGGTCACGGCAGTGACTCGTTCGCGCCCCTGTCCTGATTGCGGGGAGACGATTATGCTCCAAGTGGCAAGTCGGAGCAGAAGCTTTAAGCACAAGGCGTTGCTGATGAGCCCAAGTCCACCAACGGATTCTCTTCAGAAACCGGATCTGCGAGATTCTGCCTCATGCTATCCTGCGGATGCCTTCCAACGCATGTGTTTGGACCCAGAACTCATTCGCACGAAGACTCAATTCATAGCTGGGGTATGCACTGTGCTGGCTCTCATTTTGGCGGCAGCACTTCTCCAATGGGTGGATATCTGGCCTAAATCGACCAATGCAGCTGATTTGTATCAGGCGGAATCTTCGGACGCTTTAGAAACTAAGTCCAAACCTTCTAATGGCTTGGGATCCATAGTGCCAGCCACCTCAAAACCGATTCAATTCGGCGAGCCACTAAAACGGCTTTCATTCCACCCAGCTAAATCAACACCTGAGGAAAAACCAACATCCGATGATGACCCGCTTAGGATTTTGGAAAAATTCTTGGCCGCAGCAACTGTAGATGAAAAACTGCTATACACCGTCAAGTCAGCCAAGGTGGAAACCTCACTGCGAGCCTACTATCTGGACCATCCGCTCGGAGCTCTACCCTACAGCCGCATCGAAAGACTTTCTCAGAGCCCGGCTGAGTATGCCGAATTCCGTGTGGTGCTGCGCGATGGGTCGAAAAAATTCGCTGCCGTGATTTCAAGTCCAGATGGCCCCCGCGTGGACTGGGCGAGTTTTGTTGCGCTAGGAGATTTGGAATGGGAGCAATTGCGTCAGACGCGTCCCACTAGCCCCGTGCTCATGCGTGTTTTAGCCACTTCTGCGAGCCGATTCAGCGGCCCTTTTAGCGATAACGAAAGGCTCCGCTGCATCCGGCTTGTGCCAGCAGCAGACTCTGCAGCACCTCCCGTATTTGGCTATGTTCCAAAAGATTCTGAACTTGCGCGGCAGCTCGAAACCTGGCTGGTCCAGGGGGGCGAGGAAGGAACGCCGCTCACACTTAGATTGTGCTATCCTTCCCAAGCCTCCACATTTGATCAGGCTTGGATCACAGAATTGGTCGTGCCAGGCTGGGTCACATTAGCGGGGAATGCGGCCGGCGAGGGGGAATAGCTGGCAACTTCATGAGTGAAGGAGTTCCATAAGCGCGACAACATTCATGACTGCCTTGGGCACGAAGCTATCGCTCTCTACAAACTCGGGCAGCTTTTTACCGTCCGCACTGCGTTCTGAGCAATGGGCATTGCCCCCTACGGGACCAAGTCCGTCAATAGTGGGTCCGAGAGTGCAGAGATAGTTTGCATCACTTAGTCCACCCCGTGGTTCGGCCACGACACTGAATCCGAGCCTCCCTGCAGCTTTTTCCCAGGCGTGGAAAAGAACCTCTGTCGGCGGGCCTCCTGGCCATGCTTGTGTCCGTCCCTGGCATTCAACTTCAATCGCGGCATCAGCCTTGGAGCGTCCGGCAAAGGACTGCAGCCTTTCCTCCGCGATAGCGAGCACTGCGGGATCAAAAGCACGCATCTCCAAATCCATCACAGCTTCATGGGGTACTCGATTTAGGACCGTGCCTCCATGCATGGAGGCGACATTCACCGTTAGCGACTGCTTTACATCCGTCAGGTCGTGGATCGGAGGAAGAATGCGTGCGAGTTCGACAACGGCATTGATTCCCGAAGCGTGATTGCTCCCCGCATGAGCTGCACGACCATGACAGGTAAGGCGAAATTCGGATCTTCCTTTTCTGGCGGTGACGAGATGCCAGCCTGCGGAATCTCGCGGGCCACCCTCAAATACGAGCACCGCACGAACACCAGATGGGCAACGCTCCTGGGTGCGAGTCGCAAAGTCCGAGCCGATGACCTCCTCCGCCGAGTTTGCAGCGATGAGCCAGTGGGTGGATTCAAAAAGGTTTGGCAAGACTTTGCGCATCGCTTTCAGCATCAGCCAGATCAGCGTGGTGCCCCCTTTGATATCCACCGTGCCCGGACCATAAATCCGCCTCCCATCTTGCTGCCAGCGGA
>JAGKWZ010000382.1 GCA_021151605.1 Verrucomicrobiaceae bacterium | reverse complement strand
ACCCTGCGTACACCTCACGCCGTTCTTCGCCAACGAATCAATGTTCGGCGTCGGAATGTCCTTCGACCCCTGGCAGCTCAAATCGGCGCTGCCGTGATCATCCGAGAACAAGATGAGCACATTCGGCTGCGCCGCGAAAAGCACCGGAGAAAGAAGAAGAAAAAGCAGGAAGCGCATGGTCGCGCAGAAACGACGTCGCACAGGCTTTCTAGCCTGTGTTTCCAGTCTTGGATCACCAATACTTCGGCCAGCGAGTCTCGCGGGTCAGATTGTGATAAAACAACGCCACCAGCACGAGAATCACCGCGCCGGTGAGCGTCGGGAACAGCGCGAAGTTCCAACCGGGCTGCATCAGAAACACAATCACCGGGTTTGATCCCGCTGGCGGATGAACCGTTCGTGTCAGCATCATCACCGCGATCGCACTGCCCACCGCCAAGGCCACGCTCCACCAGTGCGGGCCACAGAAATGCGCGAACACCAGTCCGATGACCGTGCTGAGCACATGTCCGGCGATCACGTTCCGTGGTTGGCTAAACGGCACATCGGGATAACCAAACACGAGCACGCAGCTCGCCCCAAACGAGCCTAGCACGAGCGCCACATGCAAACTTTGCGCCAGCAGCGCGATGATCGCGATGGCGAGAAAGCCACCGAGAAAGGCAAGAGACACCGCCTTGCTCGGAGCACGCGGAGGAAGCGCAGCAGAGTCGCCACGGAATTTGGTGAGGAGGTTCATACGAAGAGCTTGGAGGGTGGGAAATCGGACCGGGCGTTCATTTCTCGCTCATTCCCAGGAAGGTGGCGAGGCTGGCGATGGCTTTTTTCGCCGCGATGCTACGCGCAGGCTGTTGCGACAAAAGCTGGAGCTTCCGAGCCTCGCGATCCGCTTTCACATCCGCGTGGCCGATGAATTGCCCGCGATGCAGCAGCGGCAGCGCATAGTAGCCACGCGCACGCTTCGGCGGCGGCACATAGACCTCCCAGCGATAATGGAAGTCCCATAGCGCCTCCGTCACGCGGCGGTCGTAAATGATCGGATCAAGCGGCGCGATGAGTTTGGGCATCTCCTGAGCTTCGGATGATTCATCGAGCAACGGAAGGTCGCTGCGCAGGAGATAAAGACGTGACTTCGCACCTTCGAGAGTCACCGGAACCACTTCATCCGCGATCACACGCAGTTCCGCAGCCTTGAGCATCGCGAGACGACGCTGGCGGAGTTTGAGCAAAGCGATCCATCGGGCCGTTTCCTCGCTCGTAGGCACCGGCGCGTTCAAAGCGGCCGCAGGCAGCACCTTCTCCGGCAGGTCGTAATACCGACGAAGGCCATCGCGGCGTGCAATCAGCACGCGACCATGGAAGAAGAGCTTTTGCAGCGTGCTCTTTGCCAGCGTCGTGCTGTCCCAGGCATGGTTTTTCGCCTTGCGGGCGCTTTCGATGTCCTGCGAGCAAAGCGGGCCTTCCTCCGCCATCCGTGCTAGCACTCGCGTCGCCAGCCTTCGCTCCTCCGCGGTGAGTTTGCCGGACCAGGAGCTGTCGCTGCGCTCGCGGGCACGCATGGCACTTTGAAGATGCGGCCAGGCATCCAGCGGCAGCGCCGCGAGGTTGCTCGAATCCGGCAAATGATGCTCAAAAGCCTCGCGCAGACCCTCCCGATGCACATGCCGCATCAGATCCTGCTCGCGATAGCCGCGCACGCGATGCCGCAAGATGTGATCCTGCATGCGGCCGCACACATTGATGGGATCGATCTGCACAAAGCCGAGATGCCGCAGCGCCGATGCCACATCGGCAAACGCACCCTCCAGACCCGTCGCCCGGATCATGAAGCGTCGTGCCTGCGCCTGCGCGATCGTTTGTGGCGCTTTCATCGTCATGCAGAGGCCTCATGCACCCGCCGCGCCTTCAAGGCCACCAAGAAGGCCAGCAGCCCAATGATGGCTGCGCTGAAAAACGGTGCGCCAGGCACCTGCACCGTGCGTTTCGCATCAATGAAGTAGCTAAAAAGCTGCGTGGCGATCAGCGGCCCGATGATGCCGGAGATGCTTTCCAGACTCGTGATGGCTCCTTGCATCGTGCCTTGCTCATCATCGCCGACAGAGTTCGAGATCAAACTCTGCACCGCAGGCCCCGCGAGTCCGCCGAGCGAGCCGATCACGATCATCACGTAGATCATCCAGCCGCTGGAGGCCAACCCATAGCCGATGTAGGCGAAAACAGCCACGCCGAGCCCGATCAAGGCCGTGCGCCAGTCGCCCACCTTTGCCGTGACCTTGCCCGTGAGCCACGCAGCCACCACCGCCGCGCATACACCCACTGCTGCGAGCGACACACCATTCCACAGCGGCGTCCAGCCATAGCGAAACTCCGTGTAGAGCACCCACACGCTCGGATAAACGGTGTGCGCGATGAAGGAAAGCAGCGCACACACCGCCAGCCACAGCACGCGTGGACGGCTGCGCAGGCAATAGATCGCGCCGAACGGATTCGCACGCGTCCAGTCGATGGCGCGACGATTTTCCACCTTCAGCGACTCCGGTAAAATGAACCAGCCGTAGAGCCAGTTCGCCGCCGTGAGCGCCGCCGCCGCGTAAAACGGCACCCGCGTTCCGAACTGCCCCAGCGTGCCCCCAATCAGCGGCCCGATGATGAACCCGATGCCAAACGCCGCGCCCATCAGCCCGAAGTTCGCCGCCCGTTTCTCCGGCGGACTCACATCCGCGATGTAAGCCGTCGCGGCGGAGAAATTCGCCCCTGTGATGCCCGCGATGATCCTTCCCGCCACAAACCACGCCATCGTCGGCGCAAACGCCAGCAGCAGGTAATCCAGCGCCAACCCAAACTGCGAAATCAAGATCACCGGACGCCTTCCCACTTTGTCCGAAAGGCACCCGAGCAGCGGCGCAAACGCGAACTGCATCATCGCATACAACGCGCTGAGCCATCCTGCCGCCTGCGAAGCCGCCGCCGTGTCGCCACCACTGAACTCTTTGACCAGCTTCGGCAAAATCGGCACGATCAGCCCGATGCCGAGAATATCGAGCGTGAGCGTGATGAGGATGAAGCCCAGCGCGGGCGTGCGTGAAGAAGACATGTCAGGATACGTAGCACGAGTTTTCTAACTCGTGTTTCTTAAAGCCAGCACGAGTTCGAAAACTCGTGTTACGGCTCAAAAAGCCGTCCGCGTCGGTTTGGAGCCGTTTTTCGATGTCAGCTCGATCCAGTCGATTTCGACCGCTCGCTCCTGCATCGGTAAATACAGCCTCACAATGCCCAGCGGGCCTTCGGCGGGCAGTTCGACGGTGATTTCCTCCCAATCGCCGCCTTTGAGCGTGAAATCGACACGCTGCGGTTTGCCGCCGACACCGCCCGGCAGCCAGTCGAAGTGGCTGCGGCCTGCTTGGGCCTTGATGCGGAACTTCGCGGTCGTCGGGCCGCTGTGTTTGGCTGCGGAGAAGCCGAGAAAGCATTCCGCGCCGATGCTCGTGAGCCGCAAAATGCCCTCTTTGACCGCCGCTTGGCAATCACGGGCCTTCCAACCTTGCAGCGCCGGGATGGCATCATCTTTACCTTTGGCTGGCGCTTTCGCTTTGCCCTTCGGCTGCTGTTTGCCTTCGAGTTCAGGACGATACTTCGATGGATCAAACGCCGGATTCGGCACCGGCACGACGGCCTTCGTGTCGGTGAGGAAGCTTTCGATCAAAGCATCGAGTTCCGCCACGAGTTCGGGCTTCTGCTCCGCGAGGTTGTTCTTTTCGCCGAGATCGTCGCGCAGATTGAAGAGCAGATGACGATGCGCGCCCTTTTCACCGCCGTAGAAGATGCGGATGAGCTTCCAGTCATCGCGATGCACGGAAACGGCCGGCGGCAGCCAGTCCGGCACGCCCGGATTGTGCGGGAAATATTGAAACACCGCCTTTCCGCTCAGCGCATCGCCTTTGAGCGCGGGGAGGATGCTATGGCCATCGAAAGTAGCCGTCTCGCTCCGCGAGACGAGCTGAGCGCTCCCGCTGGAAGGAGAGATTTTCGATGAACCGGACGCTTTCTCTGCTGATGCAGCACCTTGCTCATCTCGCGGAGCGAGATGGCTACTATGCAAGCCCTCCATCAACGTCGGATAAAAATCCTCGCTCTGCACCAGCGCATCACTCCGGCTCCCCGGTGCGGCGATTCCCGGCCAAACCACCACACACGGCACCCGCGTGCCGCCTTCAAACATCGTCGCCTTGCCGCCGCGCAGCGGGCGATTGCTGGTGGGCGTGGTGCCATCGACTTCGTTGTACATGTTCCCGCCGTTGTCGGCGGTGAAGATGATGATCGTGTTGTCGGCCAGCTTGAGCCGATCGAGTCCGTCGAGCAGCGTGCCGATGGCGTCGTCCATGCTCTGGATCATCGCCGCGTAGGTGGGGCTGCGCTGCGCGTCCTTTGGGTCGATGCGGCCGCGATGCGTCTCGATGTTCGACTTCTTCGCATCAAAGGGCGCATGCACGCTGAACATCCAGTAGTTCATGTAAAAGGGCTTGTCCTTCGTCTGCTCCATCCACGCCACCGCCTCCGCCGCCATGCGGTCCTCGATGTGCTCGCCCGGCGACTTCTCTTTGAAGTTCGCAAACTTCCACGGCGCGACAAAACTGCCCGCAGGCCCCGGCCCCGGATGATGCGGCAGATCGACATCAAACCCCTGCTGCAACGGCGAATACGGCTCCGGCCCGAGGTGCCACTTGCCAAAATGCGCCGTCGCATAGCCCGCGTCCTTCAGCGTCTCCGCCACTCTGCCCCGTGAGCAAGGCCGACCGCGTCGGCGAGCACAACGGACTCGCCGAATACGCTCGCGTGAACGTCATCCCCCGCTTCGCCAACCGCTCGACATTCGGCGTCTGGTAAAAAGTCGTGTGGCCGTAAAGCGTCGTGTCACTCCAGCCGAGGTCGTCGGCGAGAATGACGATGACGTTCGGCTTGCCCGTCGAAGCCTTGGCGGAGTCGGGCTGCGAAGCAGCGAAGAGCGGGTAGCAAAGGGCGAAGAGTAGAAGAAGAGGCTTCATGGCAAGCTGACGGCTTTGAGGTGAGTGGCGAGACGCTCCCGCATACGGGTCAAACGTTCGGCTTGGGCAGGTTGATCAGCGAGGTTGTGCAACTCATCGGCATCGGTGCGCAGGTCGTAGAGGAGTTCTTCGCCGCCTTCCCACACGATGTAGCGGAAGGCATCGGTGCGCAGGCTGTGGCCGCGTTGTTTCGTGTGCGGGGCGATCATGGTGCTGATGGCCACTTGTTTTCCTTTTGCGCTCGGATCGTCGAGCATGGGCTTGAGGCTGTGGCCTTGGAGGTGCTTCGGCTTGGGCAATCCGGCGAGATCGCAGAGCGTGGGATAGATGTCCACCTGCTCGGCGAGACCGCTGCGGGTGCCGGGCTTCACGCCGGGGGCGGCGATGATGAGCGGCACATGATTCGCGCCTTCAAAGAGCGTTTGCTTGGCCCATAGGCCGTGTTCGCCGAGTTGATAGCCGTGATCGCCCGTGAGCACGACGATGGTGTTTTCGTCGAGATGCAGTTCGCGGAGCTTTTCGAGCACGCGGGCGATTTGCGAGTCCACGAAGCTCGTGGAGGCCAGGTAGGCCTGCAACGCATCGCGGGCCTCATCGCGAGTCGGTGCGGCATAGCGGAAAACGTTGTTGTTGGGCCGCAGCGAGGCTTTGGGCAGGTGTGCGAGGTCTTCACCACCGTCGCGATAAAACGGCGGCAGCGTGAGCTGGGGCTTGTCGATGGCCTCAAAGAACGACTTCGGAGCTACAAACGGCGTGTGGGGCCGGATGAAGCCCACGGCGAGGAAAAACGGCTTCGCTTTGAACTGCTCCAACGTGGCGATGGCATCGTCAGCGATCGCGTAATCGGTGAAATCCGCCGCTGGCCGCGATGAGGCCGCGTAAGTGCGGTTGTAGCCATCGCCCTTGGCCTTCGAGCGCGGTTTGTCGTCGGGATCGTTCGCCGTTTTGGCCTCAGTGAGGATTTCGTTGTCCCGGTGCAACGCGGAGCCGAGTTCGACATCGAGCTTCGTCTTCGGATCTGGCACATGGAAGACCTTGCCGACGCGTCCGGTGACATAGCCGTGGTCCTTGA
>JAGKWZ010000062.1 GCA_021151605.1 Verrucomicrobiaceae bacterium | reverse complement strand
AGCAAGCCCTCACCCCCATCCAGATCGGCGCCAAGCGCACCTTCACCGACGACCCCGCGCAGAAGAAAGCCTTCGGCATCGGCAACGGCCTCACCACCCCCTCGCTCGACGCCCTCATCGCCCTCGCCGTGTATGCCGACAGCCAGCTCAGCAGCAAAGACGGCCAGCCCGCCAAAGTGAAGCTCAAAGGCGTCTCCGCCGCCGAATACGGCAGCGCCGACTCCCAGCAAAGCGACGCCCAAAAAAAAGCCGCCGATCTCCTGCTCAAGCTCACCGACCTCGTCACCAACAAAGTCAACCCACTCCGCCGTGACCTCCAGCAAGCCGCCGACATGGCCTGGCCGCACTATGTCGAAACGAATGCCGTCAAACGCGCCGCGTTCGGCTTGCAGGCGGATCGTCCGCTGGCGTGACCTGTGAAACTTATTGCACAAGCCCCAAAACTTCATGTCGTATCGTCTCATCGCGCATCAAATCGTCAAAGAGCAACACGGGGACACCACCCAGACTAAGCTTAGAGACGAGCTATTGCCCACCGACAATGAACAGGCAGCTGATTTGCTCGTGCAGATGAGGCCGGCCATCACCAAGGCAAATCCACAAGCAGCTAAGTTCGCCCTGGCTGATGGAACGAAGCCACGTTTTTACCAGCGAATCAGCCAGTATCTGGCCGCGATGTCTGATATAGAGTTTGTGTTTTTCTCCCGGGATGTCACCAAAGTGTTGAAAAAGGAGTACGCCTCAGCCGGTGGTTATGTGGTCTGTGCAGAGCATGAGCACGCAGGGGAGCACTACCTATTAGTGGCCCCTGACCGAGTGGCCCCTGACCGCAATCTCAAGCAACCCGCACACCAAGACACTAAATGAAGCGATGCAAAGCAAGAACGTCCAAAGGTAAACAATGCAGGAGAACTGCCGTGAACAATACGGCACATTGCAAATCTCATCAGAGGAACCCGCTTCAGCGCCCACCGGACGGCTCCGAGTTTGAGAAGGACGTTCGAAAGGTACTGGAACTGCTTGGATACAAAGTTGATCCAGACGTGCGAGTCAACGGGAGGCAAACCGATCTGTATGCGGAGTATTGGACGGGAGAGATCTGCCTTCGGCTAATGATCGAGTGCAAAGATGAGTCGACGCCAGTAGGGGTCGAGGAAGTCTCTCAATTTGCAGCACGTGTACAGATTGCGCATCGGCACAAAATCGATAAGGGACTGATCGTTGCAAAACGTGGCTTCACTAAGGATGCGAAAACAGTAGCTGCCGATGCAGGCGTTCAGGCTGTGTCATTTGATGACTTGTCAAACCGGCTAGTTCACTTCGACAGCTACATCGACCGTGTGATCGCAGACTTCGATCGCTCTGCCGTTTCCAAATACTATATCGACCTTTCCTTTGCGTTGACCGAGGATTACTACGGCTCAGATTCTCACCTCATCCAACGCCCCCTGGATGATGCGGTGAATCGCATTATCGCCGCAGAAGGTCACAATCAAATCGCACTCCTGGGCAATTTCGGCACTGGTAAAAGCACATGGTGTCGAAAGTTCGCCCGTGACATGGCTCGACGTTATCGAGACGATCACCACAATCGAATTCCAGTGGTCGTCTCCCTGTCCGACTACGAAGGAAAACTGGATATCCAGGAACTCATCACCTCTACTCTACAGTTCACATACGGATTGCAAATCAGCCTCACCGTTTGTCTTGAATTACAGAGGCACGGACGCTTCCTCTTTATCTTCGATGGTTTTGATGAGATGGCGACGAGAGCGGATAGTGAAGTCGTTCGAGACAACCTTCGACAGATCAACAAGGTTGCCAAGATTCAGGAAAATTTGTTTATCATTACCTGCCGAACGCACTTTTTCCGCGACAAAGTCCAAGCCGAAGTTCTGAAAGAATTCGAAACTCTCTACATCCCGGAATGGGGGGAAGCCGAGCTACGTGAGTATCTTGAGAAGCGATTTGGCGGGGACTGGCAAAGGCACTTTGATCGTATTCGAGGAACTCATAACCTTCCAGAACTGGCAGAGACACCTCTCTTTTTGGAAATGATTGCTGAGACCCTTCCAAAGCTAGGAGATCATGTTCGGAGGACTGAGCTTTATCAAACCTATACGGCTAACTGGATTAGCGAGCAGTCACAGCGAAAGGGTGCTCGACTAACGAGCGACGAGCGAGCAGCATTCGTTCAGGACTTGGCTGTAAAGCTATACCGTGATGAACGGGTGTCGTGCCACTACTCTGAGTTTTCGAGCCTCCTTCAGTCGAGATTTCAGATAACAGACGCAAGCGCGATGGACTATGTCCAGAGCGATGTTCGGAATTGCACCTTCGTAACGCGAACCAGCACCGGACACTATGAGTTCAGACACAAGTCGTTTATGGAATATTTTGTAGCGGTTGCGATGCAAGTCCAAATAGAAAAGGCCGATACTGATCTCCTCAGCGCCCGGGGCATACCGGTAGAGATTCGCGGCTTTTTGGTGGAGTTGATCGAACAGTCTCCTCCCACAAAGCTTCTTTCAAATTGGTGGGCGGAAAATAGGGAGACGGTTCTCGGTGGAAATGCGTTCACAATGCTTGCTGCTCTCGGTGAAGCACTAACTATCGATGGAGCGGTCGTGGATGACGAGACTCGGTCAGCTGCGGAGTTCCTAGAATTCCTCAGAGGTGACCCGCGTGCTCTTGAGTCAATATACACTCGCTATTTTCCGGTGCTACGGGATCACTTGGCGCGTCTGCTTGGAGACGTAGATGAAGCCAGAGACGCCGCACAAGAAGTAATGCTACGGCTAATTGAGGAACGTGATCGGCTTGAAGTCGGCACTTCAACGAACTTTAGAGGGTTCCTCCTGGCTAGGGCTTCGAATGTTGCTCGCAGGAGGACGGCGAATAACCATCTCAAAGCGAATCGTTCGGTATATATCGAGAATTTCACAGAGTTCGCCGCACAGATCTACGATCACAAAGCGCCTTCTCCTGTGGATATTCTTGTGGCTAAAGAACAAGTGGAAGGTCTAAGGAAAGCCATGGAGTATGCAATGTTGCAGCTACCGGGGCGTCAAAGGGCCATCGTTCAGAGGGTGTTCATTGAAGGACGGCGTCAATCAGATGTCGCGACTGAATTCGGGTATTCTAGATCTGGTTTATCGACGTTGATTTCAAGAACTCTGGCTTCGATTCGTGAAACGATAAGACTGCATATGCGAGAGAGCATGGATGAAGGCTGAGGTTCGAGGTAGGCGGCATGAACTCGTCGAGTCGGGTCGGGTGTTTGAGGTCAACCGCAGGGAGTGGCCTTTGATAGAATTCGCAGGGCTATCGGCGAAATTTGCTCAGGACTTCGTTGCCACTACGTGCGTGCATCACTCCGCTGCCGACTTGTTTGCTGGTTGCACTGACCCATGACCGAACTCATGAAACGCCTGCACTCCCTTTTTCCTCTGCTGTAGCATCGCTTCCGCCACCGACTTCGATGCCGCGCTCTCGCTGGTGCAACGCACCGAAAACAAAGTCTTCCGTGATCGCGTGCAGGCGAACTGGCTGCCAGATGGCAAAAACGTTTTGGCATCGGGTGCAGACGGGGCCAGGCATGCATGAGTTCGTTTTGAGCGACGCCACTAATGGCAGCCGAAAAGCGGCACCTTCGCTCAAGGCACTCGGTTTGCCGGAGAAAGGGGCCGTGAAGACCTCCGCAATGAAAGTCGAGCTGCGCAGGACCACGCGCACCGGCGAGTCCTCGGGCCTGGAGTTCATCAACCAGCTCGACGCGGACGTGGAGCTTTACTGGATCAACCAAGAGGGCGATCACGTGCGGGTGCAGAACAAGCGCCAGGAGTTCCTCTGGGTGCATCCGATGTTCGAGGAGAAGTATTGATCATGAGGCTCTGACACTCGCGGAATCACTCCCTCACCCCAATCTTCTCCACTGGGATCGCTTCGAAGCCGAGTTTGAAGGCTGGGGAGTCCGCTTGGAGGCGGAAGTCGTCGTTCCTCCAGTCCACGAACTTGGGATCGGCGATGAGGCTGTGTTTGTCCCAGCCTTCGGCTTGCCAGGAGGTCCATTCGTCGAGGGGCTCGCATTCGGTGAGGCGGATGTCGTCGATGAAGATTTGGCCCTTTGGCTCGTGGCAGTCGATGCGGAGCCAGAAGTGCTTCATCCAGGGTTTCCAGGTGGCTTCGTTTTCGCGGGGCATGCGGCCGGTGGCTTCGACTCCGGTCCACTGAGGTGTGGCGGTGATGCTGGTGCCTTGGGTTTGCCAGTAGCCTTCGCCGTTTTTGAAGCTGGCGAAGGCGAGGCTGAGCTTCGCGGTGGGTTCGGTGGATTTGACGCGGAGACGCATGCGGTAGGCCGCTCCGGGCTTGATGGGCAGATCGGGGCCGTGGAAGACGGTTTTGGGATTGCTGGGATCGGTGCCGAGGGCGCAGTCGGCACGCAACGCGCCGTCGGCGCCGACGAGTTGCACGTTTTTGTTGGGGCGATGGTTGAAGCCCCAGCCTTGGACGGTGTTGCCATTGGCGACGCGGTCGAAGTTTTCGGTGAGCAGCGGCTCGCCGGGCTTGTCGGGGCCGACTTTGTTGATGCCGGTGACGACGGGGTGGCTGCCGTTCCAGGCGAGGTTGTGATCAAGGGTGTTCCACTTGGCGGTGGCGTGGCGGATGTCGCCATACTTCACGCCGGGGGTGTCGCTGAAGAGGATGTTTCGCTGGAAGCTGTTGCCGCTCATCATGGTGCCGTCGTCGCGGATGGCGTCCTTTGGGTGGAGGTCCATGCCGCGCATGCTGGTCCAGGCGAGCTGACCGGCGACGGACTCGTAGCCTTTGATCATGGTTTCGAGATGGTTGGTGTAGAAGCGGTGCTCTTTGGTCCAGCCGTGCAGATCGAACTGAAATTTGCCGCCGAGGGCGAAGATGTTGTTCTCGACGATGCAATCGCGGGCGTTGTGCAGATGGATGGGCGTGTGGGCGACGCGGAAGACGATGTTGCCGATGATGTCGATGCCGCCGGAGTTGTCGTCAGGGTAGAGGCCGAAGGTGAACCACGGATGCTTCAAGCCGCCTGCCTCCTGGCCGCAGCCGATGACGTCGTGGATCAAATTGTAGCGCCACTTGCTGCCACGGCTGCTGATCCAATCGCGACCGCCGGTATAAACCGCGCCGCCGTCCTGCGTCTCGAGGCAGAGGTGGTGGAGGTGGTTGTATTCGACGGTGAGGTTGTTCCCGCTCATCTGCACGCCCATGCGCGGGCCGTCGTGGATGTGGCAATGTCGCACGGCATTGTCCACGCCATACATGCTGACGCCACAGGCGTTCTTGTTGAAGACGCCCATGTGATGGATGTGGCAGTCCTCGACGGCATGACCGGGCCCGGTGAGTGTTTTGCGATCGCCACCGCTGAGGCTGACGCCATTGCTGCCGGTGAAGCTGATCTCGCAGTGCGAGACACGGACATTTTTGCCATCGCTGACGCCGACGCCGCTGCCGTGGAAAGCGCCGACCTGGGTGATGACGCACTTTTCGACGAGGCAGTCCTCCGCCCGCTCGAACACGATGGCGCTGCCATGTGTGCCCGTGAGCGTGAGGCCGCGGATGGTGATGTGTTTGGCGCCTTTGATTTTGAAGAAGGCGTCGGTGAGGGGAAGGCGGATGTCTGAAGTGATGCGGACACTCTTGTCCGCAGTGTCAGCGCTGTCTTTGCGGGCAGGAGTGCCCGTATCACTTGTCAGCGGCCAGAAGTAAAGCACGCCGCTGTGCTTGTCGTAGAACCACTCGCCGGGGGCGTCGAGTTCTTCGAGGGCGTTTTGGAAGTGGTAGCGGTTGTGCGGGTGGAGGTCGTAGGAGCAGTCTTTTTTCAGCGTGAGCAGTCGCGTGGCAGGATCGAGCGACGCGACGGGCTCGATGAAGTTCCACCAGCCGTATTGGGCGAAGATGTCGAGCTCGACGTCCTCGGGATGCGCCCAGGTGCGGACGTCTTCGGGCTTCACATAGAGCGTGCGTTTCCAAAGATGGCCTTCGGGAGCACCGGCAGGCGGGAAGGCTGGCACAAAGGCCCAGCCGCCGTAGAGCGGGTCCTTGGCGTCGAAGTTCGGGTATCGGGCGAGGATCTGGCGTTCGCCCTCGCAGAGCAGTTGTTTGGGCAGGAAGCCTTTCGGCAGGAGCTTGGAGACATCCGCTTTGACGATCTCGCCCGTGTGTTTTTCCCAGCCAGTGACTTTGGGGCCGCCGATGAGCGTGCTCTTCGTGCCGGTGAGGGTGAGATTGGAATCCTGCGCTTCGAGGATGAGCGGCGTGAGCAGCTCGGTGGTGCCTTCGGGAAAATGGATCGTGGCGGGAGAGGTGTCACCGGCCTTGCGGGCCTCGCGGATTCGCTGGAGGGCCTGGTGAGGAGTGAGTGATGATGACACTCGAACCTCCAGGGCATAGGAGGTAAGTGACGACAGAAACGAAAGAAGGAACAGACGACGAAGCATGATGGCCGACCATGGCGAGTCGGCAGACTCAGGCAATGTCCTCCTGTGAACGAAGCTTGTTCGTCACTGCACTTTCAGTCGCAGAGTCGGCGGTGAGTTTCGCGTATTTTCCTTGCTGGCGAAGGCGTGGGCGAGGCCGTTGCGGGCGGTTTCATCCGTTTCACGACAGAGGATGAGGGTGACGAGGCCATTGGTATCCGCGTGCAGAACTTCCAAAAGTTCGTGGCTCTTCACGGTGAAGGCTCCTCGTGTCGTGCCCTGCGGCACCATGAACTGCCCGAGGCGGCGTGACTGTGCCGAGATGGCTTTGGTGCGATGTTCTTCGGATTCGTCATGAGCCGGGGCAGCACTCCACTTGAGCGTCTCTTCATTCCACAAGTCCTGGGCTTCATCCGTGAGCGCATACACGCTAAAGGTCGCGTCTGGCACGAGCGAGGCAAAACCCAGCTCACTTGGTTCCACATGGATGACGAACTCTGCATCCGTGATCTGCTTCCCACGAAAGCGGGAAAGGTCAAAGGCTAGGTAGGCTTTGCGATCCAGCTTGGTGTCATGGGTCGAATGCTTGACTCGCAGGTAGGACTCATGACCGCTCACCTTGATCGTCGGATTGGATTGAATCCAGGAATCCATGCCCTCACCAAACGCAGTTGTCACCGCCTGCCAGCCATCACCGAGATCGCGGATCGCATCGGGAAGCCAGCGGCCTGACTCGGGCTGGTCTTCGCGGTTTCCATCAGGGTTCACCGCCGTGGCCAGGAAGTTACCATAGTCCGCGCGTTGACCAGCGTGGAGCTCGCGAGACTTTGTTTCGCCCTCGCGTTGCACTTCCACCAAACCTTCGATCACGTGCACGAGACACTTGCCATCCTCGCCCGCGCTGACGCCGAAGCGTGTGCCCCAGTCCACGATCTTGGTTTCCGGGGTGTGAATGGTGAAGCCCTTTGCCTGCGGCGGCACTTCCGCCACCACGGTGCCTTTTTTCACCCGACACTCCATCTTGGAAACGACCTCCATGCTCACCGGTGCCTCCAGGGTGACTTCCGCCCCGCTTTCAAATTTCAGCGTCGCCATGCCTTCCAGCAACTCCAGCGTGCCGGGAGTAAGCAGTGCGCCCTCCATGGTGGGCAGCGCGCTGTTTCCCCACTTGCAGGAGCGCGCCTTCGCCAGTGTCGCCACGGGGTTTGGTGTATCATTCATCAGCCATACCGCGCCTGCCGCCACGATGGCTGCTGCTGCGGCGGTAACGCCATGCCAATACCAAGAGCGGCCAGGTGTTGTTAAGCGCATGTTAGCACTCGAGGGCTCGGCAAAGAAGGACTCGTCGGCGTGACGAAATTCAGCGTCCATCAGTGCTGACTTCGCGATCAATGTCCGCGCCTCGGCGTCATCGCGGATCAGGGTATTCAGCCGGGATTGCTCTTCCTCGCTGATCTCTCCGCTGCGCGCGCGTTCCCAGAGTTCCAGCAGTTGAAATTGTTCGTTCGGTTTCATGGTCATCTCGGGCTTTAATTTTCGACAGCAGTGCGCTCCACACATTCCAGCAATGTCATGCGCACGCGACTAAGTGCCCGATACACTGCGCCCACCGTGCGCCGCACGCGCTCTGCCACCTGCTCGATCTCCAGATCTTCATAATAGCGCAGTTGCACGAGCTGGCGGTGCTCCTTCGGTAGTTTGGCGACGCAAAGGCGTAGCGCCTCTTGCTTGGCAGAAACATCGCCCGCGAGCTCGCTCACGGCGGCACCGAGAGCCTCCAGCGAAACCTCATCCAGCGGCAGGTGCTCGCGCTTCTTGTGCCGACGATGCGTCAGGATCTGGTGAAAGGCGGTCGTTCGCGCCCAGGCGAGGAAGTTTGTGCCCAGAGTAAAATCATCGAAGTGCTTCCAAAGGAGCATCTTCGTCTGCTGGAGGATGTCCTCCGCTGCCGAATCTCTCGGCACGAGGCTATGAACATACATCGACAATGCTCGGTCATGGGCGGTGAGCAGTTCGAGGAAGGCGGTCGTGCGGTCAGAGTCAGACATGCGGAAAGAGCGTCATCATAGGGAGGCGCGTCAACCGCTGCTTTGGACAGATATTTCTCAGCTTTTCAGAAGCTTGGCCCATCGCTTCACGTCACTTCTTGGGAACCCGCTTCACCTCCTCCACCACGGGCACGTCTTTGTTCATGGCGTCAAAGGCGGCCTGGAGACGTTTCACTTCGTTGGGATGTGTCGCCGCGAGATCGACCTGCTCGCCGGGGTCGGCTTGAAGATCGAAGAGCAGCCCTTTGGCCCCTGGGACACCGGTTTTGAGGCCGGGATGAGTATCAATGTTGTATTGCTCAAAGGGGGCAAGGATTGTCACACCGTCGGGCAGACGTGGATCCAGCCACTTGCCATCTGGGCCGGGTTTGAGATTCATTTCGCGTGCCGGAAGGAGGTGCAGCTTCCAGCGGGCATCTCGGATCGTGACGAGCTTCGGTCCTTGATGACCGAAAACGAACTCGTGGGGCGATTTGCCGTTACCAGCGAGCACAGGTATTAGATCCCGGCCATCGAGCACGCGGTCATCGGGCATCTTCGCGCCGGTAGTAGCGAGCACGGTGGCAAAAAGATCCATCATTACGGCCAGTTCATGGCTCACTCTGCCTGCGGGAATCTTGCCAGGCCAGCGGGCGATCATGGGCACTCGGTAGCCGCCTTCCCAACTCGTGCCTTTCATGCCACGTAGGCCGCCACAGCTCCCGCCAAACCAAGCACCGTTGTCACTGCTGAAGAGCACCAGCGTGTTTTCATCGACGCCATTTTGCTTCAGCGCATCCAGCACCGCCCCTACGCTGTCATCGAGATCAGCCAAAGCATCGCCGTAGAGTCCTGCGCCGCTCTTTTGGTAGTTCTTCTCGGAGGCGGTGAGCGGCTTGTGCGGCATCGCTTCGGCGAAGTAGAGGAAGAAAGGCTTCTTCGCGTTTCGGTGGATGAAATCGGTGGCTCGTTTCGCGTAGCGGGTGGTGAGCGTGGCCTGCACGACCGGATACTCGGCCAGCTCGGCACCTTCGAGCACCTGCACAGGCCGCATGTCGTTCGAGTAAGGGATGCCATAGTATTCATCAAAGCCGCGCTCGGTGGGAAGTGAATCCGGCTTGTGACCTAGGTGCCACTTCCCGACCATGCCGGTGGCATAGCCCGCTGATTTCAGCACCTGCGCGAGCGTGATCTCGGACTTCGGAAGTGCCAGCGCATCCGCCTCTGGCCCACCATCTGGCGCAGGGTTTTGCGTCATGCCGCAGCGGAAAGGATAACGGCCCGTCATGAGGGAAGCCCGCGTCGGCGCGCAAAAAGGCGCAGGTGTATTGAACTGAGTCATGCGTACTCCTTCCGCCGCCATTTGGTCGATGCGCGGTGTCTTGAACTTCGGATGCCCGTAGCAGCCGAGATCACCGTAACCGAGGTCATCGGCGAGTATGATGACGACGTTCGGCGGCTTGGCAGCGAAGAGCGAAGCGCAGAGGCTGAAGGTAAAGATGAGCAGGGTCTTCATGGGGGCTTATTTGGCTTCAGTTTTCTTCTGCTTCGGTGGTGGTGGCACATACTCCACGGACACGGGTTGGAATTCCTTCAGGTCGGGCAGAGTGCTTTTAGCTCCTTCGGCCGGCACTTCGAGTTTTGCGGTCCAGACGATGGCGTTGAGGATGCAGCGGCGGAGATCTTCGTTGGTCCAGTTCTTGTAGAAGTGGGGCATCACAATACCGAAGCCACGGCCGCCATCGCTGCGTTCGACGCACCAAGCAACGGTTTCACGCTTGGGCGATTCAGGTGGAAGCATGGACGTGGCAATGGCGGTGACGTTTGGTGCGAGCTTGTTCTCGCCTTTGCTGAAGTAGTTATTGATGTAGGGCTCGTCGTGCAGGGTGAATTCCTTCCAGCCGCGTGCGATGGGATGTTGGTCAGCTGATGGAGTGATGGTGGCCGCGGTGAAGATGCGTGCGAAGGATTCGTGATGGGGACAGGAGCGATTGGCGAAGTAACCTCCTAGCCATCGCAGCAGCGGGTGATCGCCGTCTGGCTTCACATCTTCGCCGAGCAATCCTGTAGCATAATGTACGCAAACAATGCCGCAGCCGCGCAGCATCATCGCATCGAGTTCAGCGAGGTTCTGCTGCGGATTCGGGAAGCGTCCGGCTGGAAATGTATCGCCGATAAACACGACCGTCGATGCGGCATTACGCAATGCTTTGTCTGGCCATGCATAGACGACATCGGCCTTCACACCGGGCACATTAACCGATGTTTCGATGCAGTGCTTCATCACACGGCCGCCAGCGGCGACTTCATGCGATCCTGGAGGATGCTTGCTGGGGCCGACGACGATGAGGACATGGCCTGGCTCGGCGGCAGTGACGACTGTGGCGAGCAGGAAAAAGCAGAGGCATGTGAGATGAATCATGATCGAAGAGTGCATCAAAACGCCGAAACATAGGCAAGCACTCAAGATTTCTGTTCACAGCCATGCAGTTGCGTTTGTCCGCGGGGGATAAATGTCGTGCCAGGACGTCGAAGGCGGGGCCAATCTGTTCACCTCACCGCAGATTCATAGAATAGAACTACCACTTTGATCTCTCATGGCCATGAACCGTCGTTTGATTCCATTTTTACTCATGTTCGTTTCCGTATCATGCAATGCCAGACAGCCTATTGAGGTTGGCAACGTCGAGTGGGGACGCAATTTGGACGCGGCGCTAGCTGCCAGCATGGCAAGCGGCAAACCCATATTCGCGTTGTTTCAGGAGGTTCCAGGCTGCGCAGGCTGCAGGCAGTTCGGACTGGATGTTTTGTCTAACCCGCTGCTCGTCGAGGCCATCGAGACGGAGTTCACGCCACTGCTTATCCACAATAACAAAGGCGGGGCAGACGCCGAGGTGCTTCGGCGGTTCGGTGAGCCGGCTTGGAATTATCAAGTGGTGCGCTTCCTTGATGGAGAGGCACGGGACATCATCCCGCGTCGTGATCAGGTCTGGGACACGCATGGCATCGCTCAGCGAATGATTGAGACGCTGTCGAAAGTGACGCGACCAGTGCCGGCCTACCTGAGATTGCTGGCTGCGGAGCAGTCGCCACGGTTAAAGCAGGCTGTGTTCTCGATGCCTTGCTTCTGGACGGGCGAGATGTCGCTGGGACAGATTGATGGCGTCATAACCACGGAGGCAGGCTTCGCGGGCGGACGTGAGGTGACGCTGGTGCGCTATGATCCTGAAGTTGTTTCCCTGGCGGACCTCACAGCCTTCGCAGAAACAAAGGACTGCCAACACACGGTCACGGTTTCAGCCTATCATTCCGCTCCAGATAGCGATCAGAAAAAACAAATCAGCGGGACTGTGTTGGAAAAGCTAGGCATGTCCGCTGCGCAGCTTACCAAAGTGAACGCCTGGCTGCGAGTCGATCAGCAGAAGGCGCTGAGCTTTCTCAGTCCCAAACAACGTGATATTGTAAAATAAGGATGGCCACCCAACTGCTTTCACGCCGAACTACATTACGCCGATGCCTGTCGGCACCATTGGCCCTATGCGCTCCTTTGGGTGCGCTGGCACAGGACAAAACCGCAGCCTACTCTATGAACCCGAATCCTCGTCTATTTTCCTTCATCGGCGGCACAGAGGGGCCGTGGGAGATCTTGGAAACTCGTCTGATTAAAGGGGAGGGATTGCCCGCTGCCAAAAGGCTGAATTATGTCGCCGGCAACACATCTACGCTGCCTGAAAATACCGTGTGAGCGCTGCATGGAGCCACAAGCAACGAACGCTATGTCACACGGTCTGAGAAAGAGCAGCTCGTGGCAAAACAGGAAGGTCTGGGCCGCCCGGATGCGAATTGCGCGGTGCTGATCCCGATCAAAAAGAGCGCGGCCTGGTGGGCACTCACGCAGGATGCGCGGCGGAAGATTTTCGAGGAGCACTCCCATCACAACCAGATAGGTATGGACTACCTGCCCGCGATTGCCCGTCGCCTACATCACTGCCGTGATTTGAGTGAAATAGAGCCCTTTGATTTCCTGACATGGTTCGAGTTTGCGGAGAAGGACACCGTAGAGTTTGACAAGTTACTGGCCCGGCTCCGCGCGACGGAGGAATGGAAATACGTCGAACGCGAGGTCGAGGTGCGGGTGAAGCGCTAAGGCACCTTCACTGATGAGTCCCACAGATAGGTGAAGAAGCCTGCGCCGAGTGCGGCGAAGAACAAGATGATACCTGCACGCAGCCAAAGGAATTTGCGCCTCAGCACACGAGCGGAGAAGAAATTCTGGACGGCGTAATGCTCGTCCAACTTGCCCTCATTGATGCAGGAGTCGAAGCGTTGGACATAAGTGGAGACGTCCGCATCGGCGGCGACGTCCCCCCAGAAGATCACGCTGCTGCCGCGAGGCGGAAGGCGGGGAAAGATCACACTGCCTGCGGCGAACGAAGAGGCGGCGAACAAGCTGATGCTGACGACCGTCATTGTTTTGCCAACAAGATCTGGCGGCCATTCCTTCAGTAGAAGAGAAGCCGCTGCCACATTGCCAGCCAGAAAGAGCCCAGCCTTTGAGTCCAGGGCGGCGAGGTAGTGGTTCATGTAGTCGTTGATCTCTTTTGCAGCGACGGCTTTGTCGAGGTCATAGGGCAGTGATTCGGGCATGTGGTTATGAGGTTGGGATACACGTTTATTCCCCCTAGCAGCGGCACGGATGAAAAAAATGATGTGGCGTCAGGAATAAAAGCCAGCGCCCAATCTCTGAGAGGGAAGCAGGAACAAATAGCCTGCGATAAACACCATTGATTCAAATCCATATGATCCAGCAATCCCGTCAATTCCTCCGCCTCTTTGCGGTATCTCTCATCAGTTTGGGCATCCACAGCGCCACTGTCGCACAGGCAGCAACCAAGGACTACAACCTCCCTGGCAACAAAGTGGCGATTCAGGGCTATGATCCGGTGACTTACTTTACGTTGAGCAAGGCAGTGCTCGGCAGCGATGCCTTCAAAGCTGAACACGAAGGAGTGACGTATCATTTTTCGTCAGCAGATACGCTAGCTACGTTTCAGGCTGCTCCCGCAAAATATCTCCCCACCTATGGCGGCTGGTGTGCGACTGCGATGGCAAAGGGCGAGAAGGTGGAGATCGACCCGAAGAATTTCAAAGTCACCAATGGTCGCCTCTTTCTGTTCTTCAATGCTTGGTATGGCGATGCCAAAAAGGTTTGGCTGAAGGACGAGGCTGGTCAGGAAAAGCTGGCCGATGCCAACTGGAAGAAACTCTCTGGCGAATAATTCCACACGCACTACGACGATGCTTACAAAATCACAAACGATCCTCAGTTGGGTGTTTCAGCTCGCCGCCGCGGTCATCATGGGGCAGACGCTGTTCTTTAAGTTCACTGGCGCACCGGAGCCGATTTACATATTCACCACGCTGGGTGCGGAGCCTTATGGGCGCTGGCTTGCAGGTATTTCAGAACTCGTGGCCGTGGTGCTGCTGCTCTGGCCAGCGATGGCAGGTGCCGGGGCCTTGCTGGGTATGGGCGTCATGAGTGGCGCGCTGCTGGCTCATCTGACGACCAAACTTGGTATCGAGGTGCTGGGTGATGGTGGGCTGCTCTTTTACTTGGGCGTTGGGGTCTGGGTCGCCTGTGCAGTCATTGTCTTGATCCGCATACATCAGCTCCTGGGGCAGGCCAACGTGCTGCGCCAGCGCTTCCTGCCGTTTTGAGTCAACCTAGCACACTGCTTTTACCTCATGTGCTCCCTTAGTTGGTGTCATACAAAGGATGGTTACGAGGTCTTCTTCAATCGAGACGAAAAGAAGACTCGTGGCCGTGCCGCTCCTCCCGCTCTTGGCGAAAATCATAGCGTTCGCTATCTTGCGCCGAGAGATGCGGATGCGGGCGGCACCTGGCTGCTGGCGAATGAACATGGCGTGACGCTCGCGCTGCTGAACTACTGGAGCACTTCAGCAAAGGAGATGAGTGCCCCCATGAGCCGGGGCCGTTTGCTCAGGGATCTTTTGGCGGCGCAAACCAGTGCTTCGGAAGCGGTGAAATACCTGCAATCCATCCATCTCCAAGGATATGGCTGCTTCACACTGGCAGCCTTTGACCTTGATCTCCTTGATGGGCCGTTGGTGGTTCGCTGGGATGGTAAATCGCTCGCCTTGTTGCCACCGAATCTACCGCTTTGCTCGTCTTCCTTTCTTCCTGATGCTGTCATCGAGTCTCGTCAGCGTTCCTTCGAAACCCTACCCAATCATGAGCCTGACACGCTGTGGAGTTGGCATCGAAGTGAGCTGGCACCCACAGCCTACACAGTGCGCATGAATCGGCCTGATGCCCAGACCTGGAGCAGCAGCCGTGTCACGGTCTCCCGCGCTACTATCTGCTGGCTGTATGTCGAAGAGATGCCCGGACTCACCACTCACCCATGCGAGCATGATGTGCTCCTCAAAATGTGATGCAGACTTGGATCGACTCTTTCATCTCTATGCTTGCTCCTGCCTCACTCATGGGGTTGTCGGTCATCCAAGTGATGCTCGTTCTCGTGCTCGCCACCTTTATCAGTGAAGATTTGGCCTGCGTATCGGCTGGCTTGCTGGCTGCTGCGAGTCAGTTGAATTTGGGCCTTGGCATTCTGGCGTGCGCTGTCGGCATCTGGAGCAGTGACATGCTGCTCTACGCAGTCGGGCGTGGCTTTCGCAGCGGTCTCCTCCGCGGTGCCTGGATCAAACGATGGGTCTCTGCAGAGAACCTGGCGGCGGGAGAAAAATTGATCGCAGAGAAGGGCTCACGCTTCCTTGTCGCGTCACGTTTCCTGCCTGGCTCACGTCTGCCGGGCTATCTCGCTGCTGGAGCGCTGCGTTATCCCTTTGCGAAGTTCATGCTCATCCTCGCATTCGCCGTTGCGATCTGGACACCACTGCTGTGCCTGCTGTCTCTCGCGTTCGGAATGACGGTGCTGCCTTGGTTTCATGATTGGCGGCTTTGGATCGTGATTCCTGTTGCCTGGGTCGCTCTGGCCACTGCGGCAAAATTTTTCCCGATGCTGCTCACCTGGCGTGGGAGACGCTTGCTGCTCTCGCGCTGGGTACGTCTCACGCGTTGGGAGTTTTGGCCGAGTTGGGCCTTCTACACCCCTGTCGCTCTGTGGATCTTTTGGCTTAGCCTGCGCCATCGATCGCTCACCGTTGTCACGATTTGCAATCCGGGGATTCCGCTTAGTGGCCTCGCCATGGAGTCGAAGAGCGGCATCCTCACGGCCCTTGGAAAAGACAACCCGCATGGCGACGCAATCGCCACCTGGACAGCCCTGCCGCCGGGGCAGCCTGAGGCACGGCTCGCGGCCTTACTCAGTTTCATGCATGTGGATGGACTTAGCTTTCCCATCGTCCTGAAACCCGATGTCGGAGAGCGAGGGCAGGGAGTCGCCATCATCCGAGATGAAGCTGCAGCGCTTCGCTATCTCACGGAGTGTAGTGATCTCGTCATCGCCCAGCGCTATGTCGGTGGACTGGAGTTCGGCGTATTTTACTCCCGCCAACCTGGAGCCGTCCGTGGAGACATTCTTTCCATCGCACAGAAACATCCCTTCAGCCTGCGCGGTGATGGCGAGCATACGCTGGAAGAGCTGGTCCTCACCCATCCGCGCGCCGTGGCGATGGCTGCCTACTTTGCAAAGAAGTTTGCGCACCAATACACACGCATTCCCGCCTTGGGTGAAGAGATCAAGCTCGCCGAGATCGGCACCCATTGCCGTGGTGCCATCTTCACGGACGCCCGACGCTATCTCACCGACGCACTTCGCCAATCAGTGGACGATCTCACACAGCCATTCAGCGGCTTTCACTACGGGCGCTACGACCTGCGCGTGCCTTCCATCGAAGACCTCAAGGCAGGTCTCAATCTCCAAGTCTTGGAACTCAACGGCATGACCGCCGAGCCTGTTCACATCTATGATCCAAGTTACCCGATCATCCAAGCTTGGCGCGATGTCAGTGCCGGATGGTCAGCTGCCTATGCCGCCGGATCTGCGATGCGAGCCGCCGGGCATCCTGTCCCTTCACTGCGCGACATCCGCTCAGCACTACAGCAGCACCGCAACCACGCATGGTTCGAGGCGGACACCCTCTTTTCATCCACCGCATCTCCTGCCTTCACCCATGACTGAACTGATCCAAGCCAACCTTCACCTCCTTGACCAAGCCGTCGAACTGCTCGTCAGACTCGATGCCGATATCTATGTAAAGACGACGCCGGTGTTTTTGAATTCAGCCGTCGGTGGCCATGTTCGTCACTGCCTGGAGCACTATCAAAGTCTCATCCAAGGACTCCAGGATGGTCGCGTGAACTATGATCGTCGTGCGCGTGACATACAGATTGAAACACAACCTATGGCTGCACTCTCCCGTCTGAACGAACTGCGCTCTCAGTTGGCCGCCCTGACTCAGATGACGCACATGGAGCACATCGTCATCCTCATGGATCATGGTGCTGATTCAGTCGATGAGAATTGGCAGAAGTCATCCCTTGGCCGCGAGCTCCAGTTTCTGATCAGCCATACCGTTCATCACTTTGCTTTGATTTCGGGCCTTTGCCGCCTGCATGGTGTGACCATTGGCAATGATTTTGGCGTCGCCCACTCCACACTTCGCCATCGAGCAAAGATAGGATCGTAGCCTCGTCATATTCTTGCGCTGCGGCGTGCCCGTGCTCAAGATGCGCGCCTCATGCCCGACCTGGATCTCACTGCGCACCTCATCACCCGCACGCTGGAAAGCAGTGCGGAGGGTGAGGCTCAGGTCGTGGTGGAGGTGCTGATGTTTCCTGAACTCGCCTCGCTGGCAAACAAGGAGTCAGGCACGCTCAGCTGTGATTGATCTGGCGGAGGAGTGGCTGGGCAAGCAGGAACTGGATGAAGTCACCCGCCGCGTCGTCACCGGCACTCCAGAGATCATTCCGGTGAACATATCCGTGGCACCAGCGAAGCGGTCGGACGCTTGGTCCGAGGCTGTGGAGGTCTGGCTTGATGCGGTCGTGTGGGATCAGGGCGCGCATGTCGCTGGCACCATTGATCATTGGGTCCATCACATGAGCTGTGGCCAGGGTCAGGTTCTGACCGGTGATCTTCTGGTAGTTCCCCGTCAGGCGGGTGCCTGTGGCGATGTTGTCATTCAGCGGAGCGGCTGCATGAGCCGACGTGAGGCCGACCAAGGCCAAAAGGGTGACGGTGAGGAGATTTGTATTCATGGAGGTGTCTGTGATGACAACTCTATCCTCCGCGCATTTCCGAACCCTGCGTATCCGACTTCCGGCCTAGGACTAAAGTCGGATACGCAGAGGTGTCGCAGACCACCACGTCCCGATCTTGCCTCCCTTCGAGCAACCGAAATGCTAAACGTGATGCGGCACCCACCCAAGCCGCTCAAGCCTATCTGACCACGCCGCGCAGTTCCTTCAGTTTCGCGGCCATCTTGGCGGCGCGTTCGGTTTGTTCGGTGAGGAGGTTCTTCTTCTCTCCGAGATCGGTGGAGAGGTCGTAGAGCTGCCCGGCGGGATCGGCGCCTGTCTCGCTATTGGTGTTCTTGTTCTTCTTCGGTCCCTGCGCGGGCTCGATGTATTTCCAGGTGCCTTCTCTCAGGGCGAGCGGTCCAGCCTGCACGATGAGATGATCACGCCCCGTTTTGGATTCGCCAAGCAGCGCGGGCAGCACGTTCATGCTGTCGGGTGCGGTGGTGTCTTTGAAATCCTGCTCCATGAGTGCGGCGAAGGTGGCGGGGAAGTCCACTTGGCAGACGAGGGCATCGCTGACGCCGGCTTTCACCCGCGCTGGCCAGCGGACGATGAAAGGCACCCGCGTGCCGCCTTCGAAGGCACTGTATTTGCCACCGCGCAGAGGCCCGGCGGGAAGATGGCTGCCAAGCTTCTCGACGGCTTCGTCCTGATAGCCATCATCGACCACGGGACCGTTGTCACTGGAGAGGATGATGAGGGTGTTTTCGGCGAGGCCGTGTTGATCGAGCGTGTCGAGCAGGCGGCCCACACAGGCATCGAACTGGAGGATTGCATCGCCACGCGGTCCCATGCCGCTTTTGCCGACGAAGCGTGGATGCGGCACGCGTGGGACATGCGGATCATGCGCGGCAAAGTAGAGGAAGAATGGCTTGTCTTTGCCCGCCGTGATGAAATCGACGGCTTGCTGGGTGAAGACATCCGCCATGTCCTCGTCCTTCCACAGCGCTGACTTGCCGCCCTTCATGTGACCGATGCGGCTGATGCCGTTGAGGATGAATTGATCATGCCCGTGGCTGGGATGCACACGCAGCAGTTCGGGGTTGGCTTTGCCCGTGGGCTGGCCGGGGAAGGGGGTTTTATAGCTAACCTCGATGGGGTCCGCGGGGTCGAGTCCGACGATGCGGTGATCATCCACATACACGCAGGGCACACGATCTCCGGTGGCGGCCATGATGTAGCAGTGATCAAAACCGATCTCGAGTGGGCCGGGGCTGATCTTGCCATTCCAGTCCATGCTGCCGCTGCCGAGACCGAGGTGCCATTTACCGATGACGCCTGTGCGGTAGCCTGCGCGCTTCAGCACGCTGGCCATCGTGGTGCGGCCGGGCTCGATGATGAGCTGCGCATCTCCGGGGAGGATGCCTGTGCCTTTCTTCCGAAAAGCATACTCGCCTGTGAGCATCGCATAACGTGAGGGCGTGCAGGTGGCGGCTGAGGCATGGCCATCAGTAAAGCGCAGCCCCGATGCCGCGAGCCGGTCGATGTTCGGAGTGGAGATCATCTTGGAGCCGTAGCAGGAGACATCGCCATAGCCGAGGTCATCGGCATAGAGCAGCAGGACATTTGGCGTGGCCGCGCTGAGCAGGGCAGGGGCCGTCAGGAACAGAACAGAGAAGAAAATCGAGCGCATGAAGCGAACTGAACGTGGGGCCAGGTAGCTGATTTTCAGCCATGTGCGGAGTTCGCCGAATGCCCCATGGACGATATGTCAGTTTATTTTAGAGACAAAGGTAGCAGCCCGCGTGGCGGTGTGCTACGGCCTCCGGTTCCTCGAATGCCCTGAAGGCTTCGAGGCCTTCCGCATGAACGACCTCCCGACTCAGATCCCGACTCTCCTTTCCCGTTATGAACCCCGTTTGCGTGCGGAGGCTGAGCGTCTGGTGGACGCCGACTCCGTGCGTGGTCTTGACGTCACCGATGAAGAGGTGCTGGCCGAGGTTCGGCTCGATGACAACAGTGTGAACACACGCTGGGCCGTCGAAGATGGCCAGTGGCGTGGTGAGTCAGATATTGATGACCGCGTCCTGCATGATCTGTCTCTTTGCACCGCACTCATCGCCATCCAGCGGAAGGCGAAACGTGAGCCTGAGGCATTCAAGCCCTCCGAGACGGAGGTTCCCTTCCAGGAAATCGTGGAAAAGCGCCTGGCTAGGCAGTTCACTCCTGAGGAGGAAGCCTACTTCGCCAAGGTGGAGAAGCGCTTCCAGCGTGTGGCGCAGACAGGCACCATCTTTGACCATGATATGGTGCGTCTGCACCCGAAGTGGACCATTCAGAATACGGACCCGATCCCCATGTGGCCCGAGTCCCCAAAGACGCTGCGCGAGTTCTGGGATTACGTCTCTCTCGCCCTGACAGATCGAGGCCTGCCCATCCCCGGCTTCCTGCGTGGAGTCGCTGATCTCACGTCTGTGCGCGAGCGTCTCCGCGAGTGGCGCCAGGAGCGCACCGTTCCTCTTTGGAAAGAGCGCATCCGCCGTCTCCTCAAAGACGATTCCGGCATGGGCACAGGCATCCGCCGGATGGGTGACCTGCGTCTGCTCATCTCTCCAGGGGAAGCCCGCCTCCAGGGCCGCTTCGGCGAGGAAGAGCGATTCCGCGCCGTCACTGGAGCTGAACTGCGCGAGCTCGAGGAAGCTCAGTCCATGGGCGCGCTCATGGTGCCGCCAGAGGCTGAGTTGCTGCTCCTGTCTGCACTCGGCCAATGCTCCGCTGGTGCTGCAGACGTGTGCCGCTTTGACCTCGACTCCTACGGGCAATGGCTGGGCAGTGTGTTTCAGCAGCCTGCGCTGGAGAGCCGCCTCGTCACGCTGGATGAGCATCCCTTCCGCCGTGCCTCCTCCCAGCTCCGCTGGCTGGGGACTGACGATTTGGAGGCAAATCAGCTCAGGCTCAGCCTGGTCACCGAATCCGGGGAGGAGGCTCCGCTACCGCTGCGAGTCCTGCATGGATCGGAGACGCTCTATCTTTCCTCCGACACGGTTTTCATCGGCCCGCGCTGGATGGCGGACGAGGCGAAGATCGAGGCTCCGATCAGCGTGCCAATCACTGCGCTGACTTCCCAGGAGGGGATCGAGTTTCTGGAAAAAATTGGCCTACCTCTGCCTGCGTCCATCGCCAGTCGTGTGCGCCATGAGAAGCTGAACGTCCAGGTGCGGGCCTCCTGCCAAAAGAAAGGCGCTGGGGCAAACACCGAGTATGCCACCTTTCATGCCGAGGCCATGGACCCCGAAGGCCGCTTGCGCGAGCGTCTAGGGCCTGCGGGTTGGGCTCCTGTCATGGATCAGGGACCGCAGGATGAAGAGGCCATCATCTGCCGTGACCGCAGCGCCCTCGCCGTGGCTGAGGAACTCCTTCGTGATCTCCGCCCCAGCTGGGACATGGAGGCTCAGGGGCACCGCGTCCGCCTTACCAAGGCTTTCCCTGATCAATTCAACACCTGGGCCACGGCCCTGCCTGAAGGGGTGACCCTCGCCACCGACGAGCGTTTGCAGACCATCCTCGCTGATCCGCTCATCGCCCGCGTCCGCATTGAGGCCACGCAGACTGCAGTGATCGATTGGTTCGATCTGCGCATGATCTTCGAGATCGAAGGCGCAGACCTGAAGGCGGCAGACATCCGCAAGCTCGTGGCCGCGAAAGGCGGCTTCGTGCAGCTTGCTGATGGCACCTGGCGTCGTGTGAAGCTGGAACTCACCGAGGAGCAGATCGCCCTCATGGACCAGCTCGGCATCGACCTCGATGCGCCCACGGACGAACTCCACAAGCTCCACTGGCGTCAGCTCACAGGAGACAAAGCCAAGGACATCATCAATCCCCGCGCCTGGCAGACCATCACCCAGCGCATGGAGCAGGCACGCCTCGAAGAGCGCCCAGAGCCGCCTGAGGGGCTTGCCGTCACCCTTCGGCCTTATCAGGTCGAGGGTTATCACTTCCTCGCTTACCTCAGCGTGAACAAATTCGGCGGCATCCTCGCCGATGACATGGGTCTCGGGAAGACCATCCAAAGCATCTCCTGGGTCCTCTGGTTGCGCGGTCGCTTCCGCAATGCCTGGCCCACCCTCGTCGTGTGTCCGAAGTCGGTGCTCGATGTCTGGGCGAACGAATTCAAAAAAGCTGCTCCTGGCCTCAACGTGCAGATCCTGCGCGACAAAGAAGAGCTCGATCTCGAAAAGCTCAAATCCGAGACCCAGGTCCTCGTCATGAACTACGCGCAGATGCGCGGCTGTATCGACTACCTCGAAACCGTGAAGTGGCTCGCCGTCATTCTGGATGAAGCGCAGCAGATCAAGAATCCCGAGTCCCAGGCCGCCCGCGCTGCCCGTCGTCTGAAGTCCGAGAACCGTCTCGCGCTCACCGGCACACCTTTGGAGAACCGCCTGCTTGATCTCTGGAGCCTCATGACCTATGCCATGCCCGGCTCCCTCGGAGATCGCGCCTACTTCACGCGAAACTTCGACCGCCGAAAGGATGCCAAGGCCAGCGAGCGCCTCAGCGCCCGCCTGCGTCCCTTCCTGCTCCGCCGAACCAAGTCCCAGGTCGCCCGCGATCTCCCTTCCCGCAGCGAGGAAGCCTTGCTTTGCGAGATGAGCGCCGACCAGGAGAAGCTCTACAAAGAGGAGCTCGCCCGCGCTCAGCACCTCCTGCTCACCAGCAGCAACTTCGAAGTGCTCACCCGCAAGCGCTTTGCCGTGCTTCAGGCGCTCACCCGCCTCCGCCAGATCTGCTGTCACCCGCAGCTCGCCAATCCCGAGAACAGCGAGTCCGAAAGCGCCAAGCTCACCGCCACGCTGGAACTCATCGAGGAACTCCACGCCGAAGGTCACAAGGTCCTCCTCTTCAGCCAGTTCGTCTCCATGCTGGAGATCCTGAGGGATCGCCTCACCGAGATGAGCATCCCGTATTACTGGCTCACCGGCAGCACGAACAACCGCAGTGAAGTCGTCGATCAATTCCAAGCCGACCCCGACGCCTGCGTCTTCCTCCTCAGTCTCAAGGCAGGCGGCAGCGGTCTGAACCTCACCGCCGCCAGCTACGTCATCCTTTACGACCCCTGGTGGAACCCCGCTGTCGAAGCTCAGGCTATCGACCGTGCCCACCGCATCGGCCAGACCCAACCCGTCATGGCCTACCGGATGATCACCAAGAACACCATTGAGGAAAAGATCATGCTCCTGCAGCAGAAGAAGCAGCTCATGTCCGCCAACATCCTCGGCGAAGGCGGCTTCGCCCGCACCCTGGAGAAGAACGACTTCGAGTTCCTCTTCGGCCTCGAAGCCGAGGAAAAAGCCCGCATGGAAGACTGACGGTCGCTTCGACTGGCAGTCGAAGTCTCCCCAATCCATCTCGATTACCCATCGAAGCTAGTGAGCTGTGAAGCGTCACGATCTTCCGGTGTTGGACGACCTCGGCCATCTGGAACCGTGTTCCGGGTGAGAACTTGAAGTCTCTGCGTCGCCGCGAGGCGGAGTGGAGCAACGGAAAGAACCTGGCAGACGACAACGGAAGTGAACACGATTTGGTCTCAGTCAACAAACGGCGAGCCTGCTACTCTTATAGAAAACCCAAAATTCGCGTCCAAAACCGGTCCGATCGCTCCTTATATAGGGTGAAATGAACTGGCTCCGACTTTTCCCTTCCCTTGTTTTGCTCTCTGGCTTCGCAGCGCTGCCTGCTTGGGCGGCGGATGATGATGCGCAGCGGGCGGCGATGACGTTTTTTGAGAAGGAGGTGCGGCCGATCTTGGTGGAGCGGTGCTTTGAATGCCATAGCAACACGAAGCAGAAGGGCGGGCTGCGGGTGGATCACATCGGCTACCTCAAAACGGGCGGCGACACCGGACCCGCCGTAGTGCCGGGGAAGCCGGAGAAGTCGGCGCTGATGGAGGCGATCCGGTGGACGAATGAGGATTTCCAAATGCCGCCGAAGATCGATGCCTTTGTGAACGACCAGGACCCAAAGGCCTATGAGAAGCTCGTCGATGAGCTGCTGGCCTCGCCACGCTACGGCGAGCGCTGGGCGCAGCACTGGCTGGATCTCGTGCGCTATGCGGAGAGCGATGGTTACAACGCGGACGCGTATCGTCCATCGGTGTGGCCGTATCGCGACTATGTGATCAAGTCGCTCAACGACGACAAGCCGTATAACCAGTTCGTCAAAGAGCAGCTCGCGGGTGATGAGATCGCGCCGAATGATCCGAACGTGCTCATCGCGACCGCCTTCCTGCGTCATCCGGTGTATGAGTGGAACCAGCGCGATGCCCGCGGCCAGTGGGACATCATCCTCACCGACATGACGGATACCACGGGCGAGCTTTTCCTCGGCCTGAGCATGGGCTGTGCGCACTGTCACAATCACAAGTTCGATCCCATCCTGCAAAAGGACTACTACCGCCTGCGGGCCTTCCTGGCTCCGGTGCAATGGCGCGATGACATGACGCTGGCGACGACGGCGGAGAAGAAGGCCTTCAACGAGCAGCAGGCGAAATGGGAAGCCGCCACGGCGGAGATTCGCGCGAAAATGGAGGCGCTGACCGGCAAGGCGCTGGCATCCAAAGTGGAGGGAGCGCTGACGAAATTCACCGACGACCTCCAGGTGATGGCTCGCAAGCCCTTCGAGAAGCGTGACGCCCTGGAAAGACAGCTCGCGGGCCTCATCGAGCGACAGATGGACTATGAAAAGGTGCGTTTTGACCCGATGAAGAGCCTCAAAACGGACGAGGCGAAGGCGGAATACAAGGCGCTTGAAGCGGAGCTGAAGAAGTTCGATCACCTGAAGCCAAAGCCGCTGATGGAAGCCTTTGTGGCGACGGATGCGAGCCCGGTGGCACCACCCGTGGCGATCAAGACACGCAAAGGCGAGCAGCAGATCGAGCCGGGCTTCCTCTCGATCATCGACACCAGCCTGCCGAAGATTAAAGCCACGAAGACTTCCACCGGC
>JAGKWZ010000061.1 GCA_021151605.1 Verrucomicrobiaceae bacterium | reverse complement strand
GTGTAGGTGGTGGGGATGGTGCTGCGGAGGGTGTCGCCCTCGGGGGTGCCGACGGGGAAGGCGCGGGTGGCGTCGGCATACCAGGCCTCGCTCAGGTCTTCGAGGTCGCGGCCCATTTGGGCGAGGGCGGCGGCTTTGCCGCGCCAGACGGTGCGGGCGTTGGCGTGGGCCTGCTGGAGGTCTTCGTTGCACTGCTTGCGCAGGGTTTTGAAGGCTTCCAGCGTGTTGCCGGGCATGGGGGACCAGGCGGGGTCCACGCTGGCCCAGGCGGACTCCCAGGCCAGCGCTTCGGCGAGGGTCTCAGTGCGGCTGTTGCTCTCGGCGCTGAGACCGGTGAGCTGGGCGAGTTTGGCGGGGTCGTTGCGGAAGCGGGTCCGCGCCATGCCGAGGCCCTGGACGGTCTGGCGGTGCAGGCGGTCCAGCGCGGTGTCCCAGGCACCACGGGCGAGCATGACCTGCTCGGCCTGGCTTTCGATCTCCTCCTGCCCGATGACGGGCGGCTTGGCATCCCGGTCGCCAATGATGGCCGTGAGTGCGCCTTGCAACTCGGCGATGGTTTTTTCCTGCCAAGTCCAGATAGGTGCGAGCTGCTGAGCAGCGGCGATGGTCTTGAGGGCACGGTCTTTAATGAAGTCGATGCTGAGGGCCATAAGAGGAGATAGGTAAAGGGTTAGGTGACTCTGCGACGCAGGAAAGTGATAGGCGACCGCCGTAGATGTCAAGCCCCGGCAAAATGCCGACAAGGCCCGCCCGGAGCTCGACATGGATCTCCGTCGCAGCCGCCTGAACCTCCGGCGTAGATTCCCGTGGCTCCGGGATAATCGCATGGGACTCCGGCGTATTGACCTGACATTCCGGCGTATCGACATGAGGCTCCGGGCTGCCCGGAGGGTCATGTCAATACCCCGGAGCAGCGTGAAGGCACGCCGGGATGCCAAGCAAGCACGCCGGAGGTTTGCGCCGATGCGCCGGAAGGCTGCGTCGGCCTGCGTAGGGCGGATGTGTTTGGCGGGGAAAAGCCTGTTAGCCTGCGCGTCATCTTCGCCAAACTATCCGGCGTTTGCAGAAAAGACACGCCGTTGCGTTTTACGGATGGACACGCACTGTCATGCGCACTGGACGGGATGAGGGCTGGCAGCTTTGTGATGCATCGGCGTGTTCCTGAAATCCATTTATACACCAGCGTCATGTTGACCCAACCTAGCAGCATCAGCCCTTCCTCTCTTAGAGAGCCTTTGGAGGACATTCTTTTCAAGCTTCGGTTCCATAGCGCCTTGGAGGACTGGCTCTTGCCGCAATCGCTGGAACCTTGGCTTCAACAACTGGTCCCCCACCTGCATGTGGACCCCAGATGCCGTGGCGTGCTTTTGGAGATGCTGGAATGTTATGAATACGATAGCTGCTCATTTCCTCACGAGGTCGCCAACTTTCTTCTGGAGCATTTTCCCGAAGACCCAGGTGTCTGGCGATTCATGAAGATCTTCGGGCTCAGAAGTTATGTAGAGGATGGCATGTTGAGCGAGAGCGTGCACCGACTCTGTTATCGCCGCCGGAGGGACGATGCGTTCTGGCTAACTTGTGCGGTGCAAGGGAGCATCGGATTTCACGCTCCAGCGCGTCGCTATGGTTGGACTGGGAAAGACCACGTCTCTACCTGCCAAGACATCGTGGACTATGAGGTGGCACTGGGGAATTTTTCTATGTTTCCCGCCTGGGTGGCTAGAACATACTGTCGAAGCACGATCGACATCCCTCACTCTTGGACCGACAAACTGGAGACCTTCGACCCGAAGCAGGGATGGAGAGATTATTTGGGCATATTGCCGCCAGAGTCCTCGTCGAATCAGGTGAACGAACCACGGTGGTTGTCCAGGAAACATAGGCATGCTCATCCCGAATCCCAAATGCTGGTGAGCCTCGCGCAGCTCTTCGAGCGCGTCGTTCTCGGGAGCTTTCCAGAATTGGAGCCCTTTCTCGTGCTTGCCCAAGTGGATCGGAGTCCACAGAGCCGAGACTATCTCCTGGATGAGTGGCGAAAGTGGCACGCCAAACCCGGGAGTGGTTTGCTGGCACTCATCCTGGCTTGGAGGTTTGGCGAAGATCCAACGGTGGCATCCACTCTCATGGGAGAGCGCTCGCTGCCAGCGTACCGCTATGGAATAGACCCAATGCAAATCCACTTCGCGGATCCTGCCTTTTCAAAATGCAGTGGCGATGAGGCCCTGTGGGAACCGCTCATGCACTCACTGCACCATGCCCGCGGCGATGAGCTGTACAGGTTCGTGAACACCACCGCCAGGTTGATCCTCCGCTTTGGCCAGCAAGATCGAACCCGGCTTGAGCTGATCCGACGATTGAAAGCGTCCGGCGAGCCATACCTGGCTAGTGAAGCGCTGCAAAACCGTGAGGCGAGTCAGGAAGTAGGTTTGACTATCCTATCATTGAAAGCCCTGGCCCTGTGCTGGCCAGACCATCCTGACACTCGAGAAATGGTCGAGACGGCGATCTACTCTCCAGTGGAGAGTATCCAGGATGTCGCCGCATGCATTCTTGGACGTCTCTACATTGGCGATGAATGGGCGGACACACTCTTGCGATCAGCGCTCATAGAAAGCAGCGAGTTCCTGGCCGAATACATGGTGCGGCATCTCGGCGAGGAAGAGGTGGTGGATGAAGCCTTTGCCCTGATGGAGCGCCTGCCAGACCAATGGGAGCGTTCATATCTGTATGAGAGTGCACCACAATGCGTCATCGCCTTCTTCGGGCCCAGATATGACCTTTTGGACCGGCTGGCCGTCCTCATGAAACGGACGCCACACAAAGAGATGAAGGATACAATCGCCGATCTGCTGAACACCTATTCGTCGCAATGTGAGCACGGCGGTTTGGTCAGTCCATGGGAGGAGTGCAGACTCCGCGCAATCCATGCCCAGCATCCTGTCGTGGGACGGGACTTAGAAGTGTCCCTGCTCAAGGGGATGGCGCAAACAGATCCTGCCCTGGAGGCGAGGCTGGCTGCGCTTGAAAAGCTGCTCACAAAAGAGGAGGCGAAGGCGTTTGCTTCGGGCTTGTTGGAAGAGCTGGTCAGAAACGGTGAGTTCAGGGCCACCGCGCTCCTTTGCTCGGCAAAAGCAGGTGATGAAGCTTTGGCAGCATGGCTGACAAGTTTCTCTCCTGGTTCGCCCTTTGCCGGTCCCTGCTCTGAGCTATTCTTTCTCCTCAAAACCTACTTTCTGCGCACGGTTGCGACCCGTGACTACATGAGGTCACAACTTCGCAACGAACTGACAGCCAAGGAGCTGAATGATCATGTCGGGCTATTGGCCAGCGACCTTGGCGACCTAGAGTTTCTGTGTCTGGAATTTGACCGCTGGATCAATGAGAAGCGACTTCGGTTCTATGTCCTCGCCGACATCATGGACGAACATCTGAAGACCATGAACACAACGGAACGAGTCAATGAGATTGAGCGGCTGGTGAGAGGGCGTGACTTCACCGGCCGCCATCATCTGATCACCGTGCTCCTCTGGTTTCTCCAGCCGTTGCGACTTGAAGCCCAAAATGAGCATCCTGACGGCGATCTATCCCGCGTTGAAGCTTTGATAGATGACCTTCTCGCCCGCTGTCCTCATGCCATGCGCTTAAGTTTGCATCGGGTTATTGAGCGTAGAAAACAGAAGCTTGATTCAGATAACCTATGGACCCTTTACCTGAGATCTCTCAATTGGCCTTTATTCATGCTGGATGCCGAAGCGGAGAAGAAGGCCCAGATCTCTCAATCCAGGTAAAGGGGTTGGTCAGAGAGCGCGCATCCATTAGCCCAAGACGTCGATTCATCATGAGCTACCTGGTCTCTGGAGTCGCTGAAGTGGCGCGCCTGACTCCGGCCCTGATGGATGCCTTTGACTCTTTGACCTTTTTGACGCTCTTGACCATCCCTGACGTATTCTGACTCCCTTGACCACCACCTCTCCCATCCTCGGCATCGATCTCGGCACCACCAACTCCCTCGTCGGCGTGGTGGACAGTGGCTTTCCCATTTTGCTCGCGGATGAGCAGGGGCAGCGCCTCACGCCCTCGGCGGTGAATTTTGCCGCAGACGGCAGCCTCATCGTCGGTGCGGCGGCTCTGAGAAAACGGGCACTGGAGCCGAGGCGCACGGTGACCAGCGTGAAGCGCCTGATCGGTCGTCGCGGTGGGGAAGGGGACTGGCAGCCGCCTTACAGCCTGCGGGAGCTTGGCGTCTCGCCCATCGAAGTCTCGGCGGAGATCCTGAAGCGGCTGAAGGCCATCGCCGAGCGGGCTTTGGAGCAAAGCGTGAGCCGAGCGGTCATCACCGTGCCTGCCTATTTTAATGACGCGCAGCGCAACGCCACGAAGCAGGCAGGTGAACTCGCCGGACTCACCGTCGAGCGCATCGTCAGCGAACCCACGGCCGCGGCGCTGGCTTATGGATTGGATAAACTCGGCGAGCGCCAGAAGATCGCCGTCTATGACCTCGGCGGCGGCACTTTTGACATCAGCGTGCTGGAGATGCGCGAGGGTGTCTTCCAGGTGCTCAGCACGGCGGGTGATACTCAGCTCGGTGGGGATGACATTGATCGGGCTATCGTGAACTGGCTTGCGGAAGGGGCCTCGGGGAACTCGGCTCTGGAGAGCCAAGCTACGCCAGCCGCTGAAGCCGCGAAGAAGCGCCTTTCCAGTGAAGAGAGCACGCGCATCGAGCTGCCTTTCTTCGACGGCACGAGCAGCCTCAGCGTGGAGCTGACTCGGGCGGAGTTTGAGAAGCTCATCCGTCCGCTCGTGGAGCGCACGCGGGCACACTGCCTGCGCGCTTTGAGCGATGCCGGAGTAAAGCCCGAGGAACTCGATGCCGTGATCCTCGTCGGCGGCAGCACGCGCATCCCGCTGGTGCGGCGCTATGTCGCGGAGATCTTTGGGCGCGAGCCCGACATCTCGCAGAATCCCGATGAAGCCGTGGCTCTCGGTGCGGTGATCCAGGCAGGCATTCTCAGTGGCTCGCTGAAAAACGTGCTGCTGCTGGATGTGACGCCGCTTTCCCTCGGCATCGAAACCTTCGGCGGGCTGATGAACACGATCATCCCGCGCAACACGACCATTCCCTGCAAAGCGGGCGAGATGTTTACCAATGCCGTCGCCAATCAGCAGGACATGCTCATCCGCGTGCTCCAGGGCGAGCGCGAGCTGGCGAAGGATAACTGGGAGCTTGGCCGTGTCATCGTGCCCTTCCCGCCCGGTCCGAAAGGCAGCGCCCGAGTCGGCGTGCAGTTCGCCATTGATGCGAACGGCATCCTGCAAGTGCTCGCCCGTGACACCGCGACGAACACCGACACCGTTTTGGAGATCCAAAACACCGCCGTCGATGTCGATGACGAGCGCGTGGAGCAGATGATCGCCGAGAGCGTGGAGCACGCCTTTGAAGACATGAACGAGCGCGTCTGGACCGAGGCCAAACTGAAGGCCGAAGAGCTTCTCCCGGCCGTCGATGCCGCCCTCACCCAGTTCGGCGATGCCGTCAGCGATGACGAGCGCCGCGTGATCGAATCCGCCGCCGCCAGTGTCCGCGCCTTGCTCCATGCCACCGAGCACGACGCCAAAGCCCTCAAGACCGCCAACGCCGCCCTCGACGATGCCACCCAGGAACTCGCCGTCCGCCTGGTCGAGCGTGCGATGGAGGAGTCGCTGGTGAGGCGCGGGCTGGTGTAGGCACACGCGGGGAAGTTCTTGCGTGCTGGCAAATGTGGCGCAGGGAGACGCCGTTCCCGCCCTGGGCATCTTTTTCCACTCTCCATGATCTGGCAGGCAAGACATCACCGCATCGAATTCCCCCGGCGACCGCTGGTGATGGGGATCGTGAACATCAACGACGACTCCTTCTGCGGCGACGGCACGCTCGACCCCGAAAAGGCGCTGGCACAGGCAGCGCAAATGCTGCGCGACGGGGCGGACATCATCGACATCGGGGCGGAGAGTGCGCGGACGAATCGTGGGCCGATCACGGTGGCAGAGGAGGTGACGAGACTGATGCCATTTCTGGACGCCTGGCCGAGGCTGGTGGCATCTTTTGCGCAGGCCCCCTATGACGTGGATCAAGTCTGGCCGCCGATGCTTTCCATCAACACATGGCGGAGCGAGGTGATCGCCGCCGTTCTGCCTCACGGTGGGGATTTGATCAATGACATCAGCGCCCTGCCAGATGAGACCAATGCCCGCCTCTGTGCCGAGCATGGTGCCAGCCTGCTGATCATGCACAGCATCGGCCAACCCAAGGTGGCACACACGCATGTGAGCTACACGGACCTGTGGGAGACGCTAGAAGCATTCTTTAGCCAAAAAGTGGCGCTGGCCCTCCAGGCTGGCCTGAAGCCTGAGCAGATCATCCTCGACCCAGGGATCGACTTCGCGAAGCAGCGGGAGGACAATCTGGAGATCTACCGCCACGCGGAGCGGTTGCAAAAGTGGGATCGCCCGGTGCTGCTGCCAGTGTCCCGGAAAACCGTGATCGGCCAGGTGCTGAACCTGCCGCAGGCGGTGGATCGGGATGCCGGGACGCTGGCCTGCATCAGTGCCGGGATCCAGCGGGGCGCGCAGATCTTCCGCGTGCATCAGGTGAAAGCAGCGGCGCAGGCAGTGAAAGTGCTCTGGGCGGTGAAGTGACGAGAGGCGGCATCAACCGCGCTTTAAGCCAGCCACGAGTTTTTCCCCAGCAGCGCGCAGGGTTTCCTCCTTTTTGGCAAAGTGGAAGCGGATGTAGCGGTGCTCTGGCTCGCGGAAGAAGCTGCTGCCAGGCACGCCCGTGATGCCCACCTCCTTGGTCATCCATTCCGACGCCTCAGTATCCGTCTTGAAGCCGAGGGATGAGATGTCCAGCAGCGTGTAATACGCCCCCTGCGGCTCAGTGAATGGCAGCCCCGTCTGGCGCAGGTAGTCGAGGAAGACGTCCCGCTTCGCGTCATACGCGCTCTGAAACTCGGTGTAGTAGCTGTCCGGGAACTCCAGCGCCGTCACCGCCGCCTCTTGCAGAGGTGCTGCAGCTCCGACGGTGAGGAAATCATGCACTTTCCGTGCCCGAGAAATCAGATGCTCCGGCGCGAACACATGCCCGAGCCGCCAGCCGGTGATGGAATAGGTCTTCGAGAGCGAACCACAGCTCAGTGTGCGCTCCCACATGCCCGGCAAGGTAGCAAAGTAAGTGTGCTGATGCGGCGCATAAACGATGTGCTCATAGACCTCATCCATCAGCACAAAGGTGTCATACTCCTCCGCCAGTCCGGCGATGAAGAGCAGCTCCTCGCGGGTGAAAACCTTGCCACTGGGATTTGATGGATTGCAGATCACGATGGCCTTCACACCCGAAGCAAAGGCCCGGCGGAGTTCCTCGCGGTCAAAGGTGAAGTCAGGTGCACGCAGAGGCACATGAATGGGGATGGCCCCGGTCAGGATGGCATCCGCAGCGTAGTTTTCGTAAAAGGGTGAAAAGACGATCACCTTGTCCCCAGGATCACAGGCCGTCATCATCGACACCATCATCGCCTCCGTGCTGCCGCAGGTCACCACGAGATGCCTGTCGGGATCGATTTCCAGCCCGCTGAAGCGCTGATGCTTCTTTGCCAGTGCCTGCCGGAAACGCGGTGCTCCCCAGGTCACCGCATACTGATGAAACGGACCACGAATCGCCACCGCCAGCGCATCGATCAGCTCCACAGGCGGATCAAAGTCCGGGAATCCCTGCGCCAGATTGATCGAACCATGGCGATTGGAAAGACGGGTCATCTCGCGGATGACCGATTCAGTGAAAACTTCGAGTCGGCGGGCTGGCTGGGGCATGACCGTTCCCGATAAAGTGAAAATGCGCCTTGGCAGGAGTTTTTTGTGACGTTCTCATTTCTCTGTCAGCTCCAGCGGGTCGGTTTGAAGGCGGCAGGACTGGCTTCTCGGATGAGGTGTGGTGCTCATTTTGTGACACCCAAAAGCTTCTCCCATTGCCCTGCATTGAGCATCTTCACGTAGCCAAGCTTGCCTTGGAGATGAGCGACAGACACAGGTTGCTTGTGGGCATCGTGCAGCGGCTTGCCTTGCGACTGGTGGTGCAGCATGGCTCGCAGGCGGCGGCGCTCTTGACGGGAGAGGCCCAGGGTTTGGTTCACTACGGCTCCGGTCACGGTCTGACGGCGGGCATGGCTGAGCAGCAGGGTTTTGTCCGCGTTCACGGTGAATCCTTCCGCCTCCACGATACGGCGAACGATTTGGACGAGACCAAAGGCTTGTTTGTGATCGAGCGGTCCGCTGAAAGTGAGGTCATCCGCGTAGCGGGTGTAGTTTACGCCGAATTTTCGCGCCAGTCCAGCGATACGGCGATCCAGCTTGAGCACGAGCGCATTGCAAAGCGCGGGGCTGGTGGGCGCGCCTTGGACGCAGTGGCGGTTCGTCACCGGGACATGCACGAGTGTTCCGTCATCAAGTTCCACGGGCTGGCGTTCGGCTTCGGTCATGAGGCAGGCCAGTGCAGTGGCCACGGGAAAACCATAGCCGAGGGCGATCAAATAACCCCGCACACGCCCCATCGTGACCGTGGGGAAGAAGTTCTTCAGGTCGATTCGCACGACGATCTTCTGCCCCACATGCGGCTCGGCGTTGGTCTTGGTGCTTCTACCAGTGCGGAAACCGTGCGCGTGTTCGCTGACAGGCAATTTGTTCACCAAAAGTTCAAGCAAACGACGCTGCAAGGCCTTGAGACGGCGCTTCGGTGCCATGATGACGCGATGACCACCACTGCGCTTGGGAATGGCAAAGCGGACGTAGTTGAAGAAGCGATCACGCTCGCGGTGGATGGCGTAGAAGCGCAGTTCCTTCAGGCTGATGCCCAGAGCCTTGGCGACATCCGACTCGGTCTTCCAAACTGGCAGGCCATACCTTTTCAACTGCTCTTCATCCGGCAAGAGATCGCGAAGCTTACGGTTTCGCGTGCGCATGGTGGACGAGAACAGACGTGCTGCCTCCTCCTTGGTCATGACCTTCTTGCGCTTCCAGAGCTTGGACTTGGGCAGCAGACGCGGATCACGCCAGGCACGCCGAAGATGGCCTTCTTTCAAAGGTGCGCCGCTGGTGTCGATGACTTCCTGCGTGATGGAGATGTCATCGCCTTCGACGCTGAGCCGCGAGACATTGCGCTTCGGCATGAAGAGACGCTTCAGAAAGCCTAGCATCGCGTTGAGACCTCCTTTCCATGAGAAAAGGAATCCCAGCCGGGCGAGTCTGCCGCTTGCGAGGCTCTGGACTCAGGGCTCCCATGTGACGTTTCACGCATATGGGACCTTGGCGTTGTGATGATGGCAATGTTCCGCCACGGCGAAACACCGTGGCATTGATGGCCGGTCAGACTGCGCCCGGACTGGGAAAGTGATGGGAGGTTACGCATCATCGTCTTCATCGTCAATGTCGTCCTCCTTGGGTGGAATGTTGGATGCTGTCGAGCTGGGTAAATCCTGTCTTGCGGCATCGCTGAAACGAAACAGCGCCAGCAGGTGCTCGCACGGCCCGCGTGCCAGCAGGTGCTGCTTGAAGAAAGCGCAGCCGCAGCGGCCATAGATGAGCCTACCGTTGTCGTTCACGACCAGCTCGACCTCTTTTTGTTCGCCAGCGGCCCCGATGACCCGCCAGTCGCGAAACACGATCTCGCGCTCGATTTTGCCTTCGAGGGTTTTCAGCGTCTTCACCTTTCGCGTTTCCTCAGGCGCACAACTGGTCACGCTCACGTTGCCCGCCACGAGCATGGCATCCGCCTTTTCAAGACGGGCGTCGGGCGGATACAGCCGAGCCTCATCAATGGGTTTCTCAAAGAGTTCGCGATGCCGGAACTGCCTCGCCTGCACATCGAACATCGCTCGTCCGAGGCGGCAGAGCTTTTCCAAAGCGGCCTGCGCTGTCTCCAAACTGATCCCGCAGGCCTCAGCGGCGTATTTGGGCGTGAAAAAGAGCTTCTTCGCCAGCAAGGCGGCTACTTCTTGCAGCTTCGCCTCCTCCACCTTCTGCGTGCTACCCAGCAGCTCGAAGCTGGCAGTGTCTCGGAATCCCTCAGCAGCACCGCCAATGCCGAGCACAAAGGTCATGCCCGGCAGCTTCACCGAGTAGAAACTCGGCATCGAGCGGCCTTTTAAATGGACATCGACATGCTCCGCAAAGGGCAGCAGCGGCTCAATGAGCTTTAGCTTCCGCCGACCCCACACGCGAATCGTGCGCGGCTCGGTGTAGTGATGCTCCGCGCCTTTCAGCGATACGCTGTGCTCCCAGGGCTCCAAGATCAGGCGGGCCTCTTTTCCTGGTTCAAAGACATACCTCATGCCTCGCGGCGACACCTTGGCCTTCGTGTAGCGCAGCCAGCGAATCGCGGCCAGGAGATCGACGGGCCTGACTTGCAGGCACGTGCCGCTCATCGACATCGCGCCCTGCGTTTGGAGAAAACCGCGCACCCACGGTTCCGGCACATCCACCTTCTTTTCAAAACGACCACCACTGCTCATGGTGCGCACCTCAAAGCCCTCGGCACCGATGCGCAGCCAGGTCTCGCGGCTGCTGCGCATGTCCGCCAGCGCAGCCCACAGCCACGCGCTGAAGTCCACGTTCGTCGTGCCAGTGATGACTTCGCCTTCCGTCTCAAACAACTCACGCTCCACATGCAGGGCTACATAAGCGCCTTGATCACCAGTGAAGGCCTCGAAGATCACACGGTCGGGATGCACGGTGATGATGGGATCGAGCACATTCGACAGATAATCCTCGCGGCTCGTCCACGAGTCTTGGGACCAAATCGCCTCGCCCAGCGTGCGCAATGCAGTGCGCAGCGTGAAGATTTCCCGCGTCACTCGGGCATGAAATCGCACCGGGCGTTTGGTGTTGGCGCTGATGCCTAGCAGCGCGCGTTCGCGATCCGATTCGAAGACGCTGGAGGTCGCGTAACTGAAGCCGAAGATCATGCCGTCACCTCCTTCTCCGGGATTTTGTCCAAACCGTAGATCACCGGCTTTTCACGCCCCTGCGCCAGCTCCGGCCAGTGATGCAGCACACGCCCGATCACGCCGAGCAGCGCTTCTTTGGGATACTTCATGTCCGGCAGCACTAGCGCCTCTTTGGCACGAGTCAGAATGCGCCGGGCTGATTCACGATCATAAGCTGCCGCATTCCCCAGCGCTTGAAAAGCCGCCATGCGCGTCGCCCGCTGGATCGGACGCAGCAGGGTGCCAAGTAGCAAGGTGAGGTGCTGCGCTGCCACAGCCGGAGCACGCGGATCATTCAAGCCAAGAGCACGGTAGGCGATGAGCTGCGCGTAGATGTTCGGCGCTTCGATCAGGTCGGCGAGCGCATGTTCATCATCGAGATAGAACTTCACCGAACGCTCCAGGAAAAGGCGTGCGAGCTTGTTTGAGCTGACCAGACCTTTGCCCCACCAGACGCCATATGCCGGAATGAGTCCCAGCACGTTCGCCGCACGGCGAGTGAAGTCGGCGGGCTGCTCACGGCGCAAAGGATCGTAGATCGCTGCAAGCTTCTCGACACAGCGGAGAGTCTCGGTCTTGGAATGCCCTGAGAGATGCCAGGTCATCACACGACTGGCGATGAAATCGAGCAGGTCATGCTCATTGTGCTGCGAAAACAGCTCCACCAGGGCCGACGAAGAGTCCCATGCGGTGAACTGAAGGTGCTGTCGAAAAACGGTTCGCACCAGATCCGGGAAGCGGCCATAAAGCGCCCTCGTGGCTTCAAATTTTAAAGACTGCACCTGCGCGAGTCCCAGGCCAGGGAAGTTCAGTTCGCGTGACACACCGGCAAGCAGCAGAAGCCGCTGTTTTACCACCTCATCTGGCAGCAGCGTGCTCTTCACCAGCTTGAGCACCTCGTCATTGAAGCGGCCCTCGCGGGCGATCTGCACCAGCGCGGCCCACATCTCCCACCACTCATGTTTGGCGCAGACATCGATCATCTTCGTCAGGCTGCCGATGCCGCCCCAAAAGGTCCAAACCTCGCGGCGATGTGCCAATAAGTAGCTCTCGACATCGCGGCCACGTTTTTCGATCAGCTCGGCAAAGACCTCCGCCAGATGGCGGTTCATGCCGCGTGGATGCAGCCGTTCGAGTTCCTCGCAGAGTCGGGTGGCATCACTGATCTCATCACAAAGCACCAGCACATCCTGCCGCCACTGTTTCAACGGCACCTGACGGCGATACAGCTCGCGGGCAAAGGCGGAATCACCATTGGTCTTTGCTTCGTCAGCGAGACTCATCCAGCGCTCGCGCTTGTTGGCTCCTGTCCAAAAGCTGCCAGGAAGATGAGATAGAATGAAGGGCTTTCCTGCTGTCGGTTCAGCCCGGTAAACCTCAAGCGCCGTGGCTTCATCGAGCTGGAACCACAGGTTCATCTTGTCCAGCTCCACCGCCTTCGCCGCAGGTGTGGCTGCCGTTTGCAAACGCCGACGCAGCTCCGCCAGGAAAGCTTTTTGATCACGCCCGCGCCAAGCGCTGCCACTCGTCTTCCAGTCGATCAATCGACGCACGAGCGGCACATCATCAAGCGCGTCTGCTTTCACGAGCCATGCGTCCAAACTGCGCCCCGCTTCGCCCTTCCACGGCACGGATTGCCAGCGCTTTTTGTGATCGATGTAGGAGGTCGCGAAGCGCCCCATGATGAGCGGTTTGAAAAGAATCCGGTTACGCTCGTAAAGCGCCGGCCCCCAAAGCCATGTCAGGCCGCCAAAGCACGACTCAACCGCCGCCAGTGCCTCCAGCGCCGTCCGCAAAGCCGCATCCGGCAGCGGCTCCTGGAGCAGCTTCTGCAGATGGGTTTCGAGGTCGGCGATTTTCATGACTTAGACTTCTGTGTATCCCTTCTTCACCTTTTCGGCGATGAGCTTTTGCACCTCGCGGGCGGTGCGGGCTTCCTCGGGGAAGGTTTTGGTTTGGGTTTGGCCGTTGGTCCCGAGGCGGCCGTAGCGGACGGTCATGTCGCAGCCGGTTTGGCCGATCTCCCAGAATTTTTTTGAGCCGCCTTCGACGAATTCGAAGCGCTTCAGGCCGGAAGGTGTGGCGGGTTTTGATGCCGGTGGTTGTGGAGGAGGTTCGTAGGCGGGTGCAGGTTTGATCTCGGGCTCGGGGGCGGGGTATTCGATGACTTCTTCCTCTGACTCCGCTTCCTCGCTCTCATTTCTCAACAGGCGCTCGATGCGCTCGATGACGGACGCTGGATCATGCCACCAGTCTTTGGCGAGGATGACGAGCACCTGCCAGCCGAAGGCTTTGAGGATGCTCGGTTGGGTGTGGAAGCGCTCCAGCACGCCGGTTTGGCCGGTGACATCAAGTAGGAGGCCGACTTGATGTTGCTGGGCTCCTTTGGCTCGCGCGGCGACATCACAGCGGAAGCGGCTTTGGCCGATTTGGGTGTCGGCGTCCCAACCGCGCTCACGCAAAGCTGTGGCGATCTGTTTGGCGATGGCGGCGGAGGTTTGTTCGAGGCTCAAAGCAGCGCGTTTCAGCGGATTGAGACCATCCAGAACTTGCCGGGCGAGTGCTGCGTCTCCGCGCGAGAGGCTTTCGGCGTAGTGGAGGAAGTTTTTCAGGGCATTGGCTCCGTCGTTGTAGTCGTTGGTGATGTCGCTGTGGCGCAGGCTGCTGAGCAGGACCATGTGCTGGCGGGCGCGGCTGAAGATGACGTTGAGACGCTTTTCGCCGCCACGTTGGTTGATGGGGCCGAAGTTCATGAGGATGCGGCCAGTGGCATCGCGTCCGTAGCAGACGGACATGAGGATGATGTCGCGTTCGTCGCCTTGGATGTTTTCGAGATTCTTCACGAAGAGGCCGCAGAATTGGTCATCCTCTTCGCGGACGTATTCGGCCTCCAAAAGCGAGGCGAAGGCCGGATCGGTCTCGGCGAGGGAGTCGAGAGCACTTTCGATCTCACTCTGCTGAGCTTCGCTGAAGGCGGCGATGCCGATGCTGAGCTTGGTTTCGCTGGAAAGCAGGCTGCGCACGATTTGAGCGATGCTGGCTGCTTCTCCGGCATTGCGGCGGTTTTCATACGGCATGGCCTCGCAGCGTATGAAGCTGATCGGTCGGCTCAAAAGCCGCGGAACGAGCATAGCGGCCTCTTCGGGCGATTTGATGACCGTTTCGCCACCGTCTTGCAGTGCGAGTTGGCGGTCCGGGATGGTGTAAAGCTCGCCTCCGTAGAAGGCGGCGTTGCTGAAGCTGATGAGGGCCTCGTAGCGGCTGCGGTAGTGCCAGGCGAGCAGCGTGCTGGGCAGATTGCGAGAGCTTTGAGCGAGGAAGCTGTCGGCATCCATGAGGACGCTGATTTTTTCGCCGCCGTCTTCGAGCGTGATCTCCTCCTCGTCATCGCTGCTGGTGCTGAAGAAGCTGGTGGGCGGGAGCTGCATTTCATCGCCCACGACGATGACCTGCTGGGCGCGATACGCGGCGGGCACGGCTTCCTCGACGGGGATCTGGCTGGCTTCGTCAAAGATGACGACATCGAAGGATGAGGCATCCAGCGGCAGGGTGTCGGAGACGGAGAGCGGACTCATGAGCCAGATGGGCTTCAAGTCGCGCACCACCTCGCCGCTGTTGCCGGCGGCGAGATCGCGGATGCTTTTGTAGCGCATGGTTTTGCCAAACTCATGCTCCAGCTCGCGGCGGCCAGTGGTGAAGGTCTTTTTGAAGAGCTTCTGCTCGGGCGTGAGCACGGTGGCGGACTGATTGGCGAGCTGCACATGCTCCACGAAGCGTTTGCGAGCCTGGGAGCGAATCCACCCGGCATTGTGATCGAGCCACTGGCGATGCGAGCGGGCCACACGGTCGAGTTTTTGTTTCAAAACGTGACCGTCAAAGCGCTGCAAGCTGCGATCGGCGCGATACAGCTCGGCCAGCGATTTTGCGGCGCAGGCAGATTCGAGCTGGTCAGTAGTCCACTCGCGAGTGCGCACGGCACGGGCGAGTTTTGGCGGAGACGTGGCGAGATCGCGGAGGGATGGTAGCAGCTCCGGCAGGGCATCCATGTCCTCCAGCATTTCGCGAATAGCGGCGGCGAGGGTGGCGAGGCTGTGGTGCTCGGGTTCAAAGAGCGTGCGGCTCAGATCACGGCGAAGCTGCGCAAAGCCGGGCGCGAGGGCGGCGAGCATTTCGACGAGCGCGGCTCCTTGCTGAGAAGAGAGCAGCTTCTCGCGAAGGGCGAGCGCGGCAGGTGAGGCATCGCTGGCGGACAGCGTGGCGAGTTGGCTGCGGAGCGTCTCGGGATCGTCCGAGGCGAACTCTTGCTCGCAACGTTCCTTCACGGCCTCGACTTCGGCATTCGCGTCTTGCTCGGCAGTGAGCTCGGAGAGCACTTTGACCCAGGTAGGCTTCACCGCGTGTTTGCTGAAGTCATACGCGGCATTCAAAACCTTTCGCAGACGCCACCACGCGGGATTCAGGAAGGCAAAAACGCCCTGGAGTTTGTCCGCTTGGGCCAATGCGGTGCTCGTTTCATCCGCTGGCAGCTTCTCGCGCCAGTTCGTGGTCTTCTTCTGCGCGGCTTCGAGGGCTTTGCGCTTCTTGGCGAAGTCGGTGCAGATTTTGGCGAAGGCAGCGCTGATGCTGCTGTTGCCATCGAGCAGGCCGAGGAGATTTTTTCGAGCGAGCGGGAGCAGGCGGGTGGTGGATTCGAGAAGCTGAGCCACCTCGTCGAGCGAGTCCCAGTGCTCCATAGGCAGGCTGGTTTGCTGGAGGGCGTCGTCGAGATCGCTGAGGCGTTGTTCGAGGTCTTCGAGGCGTGCGGGCGTGGTTTCGAGGTCGAGCAGCCAGCGCAGCGGATGTTTGGCAAAGATGGGCGATGCACCGAGGTCTGCGAGGGCGTTGGCGAGCCGCAGCACGGAATCACCGCCTTGCTGCCATTCGTTGTAATCAGGCAGATTTTCGTCCAAAACTGGCTCTGCGGTCTCAAAGCCGTTTCGAAGCTCAATGAGGCGCAAAAGCAGCGGATTGGCGGCTGCGCAGGAAGTCGTGAACTTTTCCAAAGCGGCCAGTTCGGCCTCCAAGGTGCTCAAAGCGGTGTTTCGCTTCGATTCGCTGCTGTCGTCGGCTTTTTCGTTCGCGAGCCACTGTTCGTAGGTTTGCTTCAGATTGAGGATGAACTCTTTTTTGTCCGTCTGCGAGTCGTGGATGAGGCAGCACAGCTCATCGAGGCCCTGCTGGCGCAGGCGATGGAAGACGACATCAATGGCAGCACGCTTTTCGCAGACGAAGAGCACTCGCTTTCCGAGCGCGACGTAGTCGGCGATGAGGTTGGTGATGGTCTGCGATTTGCCGGTGCCGGGCGGGCCTTGAATGATGAAACTCTCGCTGGTGCGTGCTCGTGCGATGGCCCCGGTCTGCGTGGCATCCGCCGCGATGATGAGATGCTGCTGCGAGGGCGGCAAAACGCGGATATGCGGCGCATCGACGGCGCGTGGCTCCAGCGAGAAGACGCGATCAAAGGCGACGTTTGGCAGATCGCTGGCGATGAGCTGCGAGTAGTCCCGCACGAGCGTCATCTTGCGGTAGTTGAAGTTCGCCAGCGTGAGCGAGCAGAGGTCGAACTCCCATGAGTAGGGATTGCCGAGCGAGTCCTCGACGATGGAGAAGGTCTTGCGCTCGGTTTCCGCCACCATGTTGAGCTGGCGTGGCTGCGGTGGTGCTCCAGCGAGATCACGCAGCGGCAGCGGCGCGGGCATGATCTTCTTTTGGAAGACCTGCAGGCCGAGCGGGCGGAAGTCGGCCTTGTCATAGCTGTAGTCCACCTTGGCTGCGGTGACGCGACGACCGCTGCGAGCCATGCGACGGCGATACTGATCGACACGCTGTTTGGCCTTCTCGTGAAAGAGCTGGATTCGCGGCTTCTCATTGAGCACGAGGCTCACGCCTGGCTCGCTGGCGTGGATTTGCGCCTTCAACTGCTCATGAAAGGCGGCGAGCGTGGTGCTGCGCAGGTCGATGGTCTCCGGCAGGTCGAGGTTGTAGAGCTGCTTCAGGTGATGACGCAGCGCGGGGTTCACCTCGGCCACCGTGTCGCTGGGTTCGAGGGTGTAGTGGTCTTTGACGCCTTTTTTCTTCGTCAGCTCGACGGGTAGGAGCAGCAAGGGCGAGTGGATGCGCTCCTGCGGTGCTTCTTTGAGATTGTGCCAGCGCAGGAAGGTCAGCACGAGCCTGAGCTGGGAAAAGCCATACTCCGCGCGGTCGCGGCGGGCCTCGCTGATGAGCTTGTCGAGCTGACCGGGCAGATACGGTGCCTCCTCCATGCGCAGCCAGCGGTTCAGCGGCAGCGCATTGCCGGCGCTGATGTCCTGCGCGAGTGACGCGTGCCAGTAGAGCAGGTCCTCGGGCTTCACATTGCGGTAATCGAGCACGAGCGGCACGCTGGCAATGGTGAGGTTCAGCGTGGACTGCGTGCTCTTGAAATAGAGCAGCTTGTTCCGCCGCGAGACCTCAAAGAGACGATCCCGCAGGTGCGTCTGGATGACGCTGCGTTTGTCCTTCTTGCTGCCTTTTTCCAAACCGGGCAGCGAGGTGATGTCGATGTCCACCGGCTGATCGCGGTAGGTCTCGAGCCTGCGGATCAGCGATGGCAAATCCTGCCCCCGCTTGCCGCGATGCAGCTCGGCCATCTCGGTGATGACGCTTGCGAGCACGGGATGCAGCCGACGAGCGAGCGCGAAGAGATTCGTGCGTGAGTTCGCAAAGAGCGAGACGTCCTCCGCATCGGTGAAGTCCAGTCCGCAGGCCACACTGGCGAGGATGAGGCCGAGCGAGAGCACGTCGGTTAGCTCGTCATGATGACTGATGGCGTGCTCCCATGTGGTGTAACCGGGCAGATAAACGGGCCGCGTGATCTCGGCGTCCGCGCTGCCAACGTCGAGATTCGTGAGGTTTTGCGCAAAGGTGTCGATGTCCGTCTCGCGCTTCGATTCGCCGATGACTTCGAGTCCGCGAGACTGCGTGGCGAGCAGCTCGCGGAGACGGCTGTCGTTGCGCTCTGGCGGTTGCCCCAGCGGCGAAACGAGACCGAGAGCACGTTCTTCGATCACGCGAAGGCCCGAGACGCCGCGCAGCGGAGCGACGTCGCCCTTTTCATGCAAAGCGAGCACCTCACGCATCAGCGGCAGCACAGCGGCAAGCACGTCCTCGTTCTCAAAACCGCCGCGCTCGATGCCTTGGTGAAGGAAGGTGATGAAATCGCTCATGGTGTTTTAACAACCACAGGAAAATGATGCTTTCTCGACCCGCTCGGCTTCCACCGGAATGCCAGTAACGATCGACCAATTCTCCCAGAAAGTCTGTGCATGTTCCCTCAGGTCGTCGCACAGCCATTCGCTGGCCCCCAAACCAATACCAAGATACTTCTCTCTGACTGCCCATTCATCAGCAACCGTATCAAACCCTCGCTCGATTAACTCCTCATAAGGTGTGTAAATCGACATTTTGTAGTCAAATGAGTCGTCGCCATACTTCTTGCGATACTCCTCCGTCGGAAGGTGCTTGTCGCAAAGCGCTTTGATCCATTGCTTGGCAGCAGGCCACCGACGATTGCGATCAGCCTCTTCATGCTCGCCGTTTTCGTCAAGCCAGTCGGCAAAAGCCATTCGGGCCGGAATGTCGTCCTCGTTACGAATTAATGCGGTCAAAAAGCGATCTCTTTCTCGATCTCTTTCTACTGGGGCGTTCATGCGGGCAATTGATGGAGGATGTTCTGGGCCACTGCGGAGAACTCTGGATGTGTCCAGACGTGACGGAGCGAGGTGATCGTCCCTGGATAGAGGCACAGCCAGAACCGCTGACCCGCTTGGACGGGAGCTGTCAGAAACGGATCCACGATGCCGATCGGCTTCTCACTCACTCCGGCAAATTCAAAGTCGTTTAACCGGCTGAGGCCAACAGCTTGTCCCGGTATGAGTTCTGTCTCGGCTGTGATCGGAACCACGGCGATATGCACGGCGTCGCGCCTGCGATCACCATTCTCGATTAATTGCCCAAGTTGAGGTGCGTTTTCCATGATGTGATTGAGTTTAAAGTAGCTTCGTCTTCGCTTATGCCATCGCCTCCTTGAGCTTTTTGAGAACTTTGGCTTTCACCTTCAGCTCTTTGGTGAGCAGTTTCTCGAAGGTGCCGAGGCATTCCAGGTCGCGGGCGAACTCCAGGCATCGCTCGATGGGTGCATCGTCGAGATCGGGATCGACGGCGCAGAAGTCGAGCATGAGCTGGGCGACGTATTCGCGGTGTGAGGCGGGACGCTCGGCAAGTTCGGTGATGATCGTTGCGTCGGCGGCGGCTTTGAACTCCAGGAAGAAGAGGCGCGCATGAGCCATCACGGCTTCGGTTTGATACCAATCAGGAGAGAGTAAATGCGCGAGGAAGCGGCGGGTGAGGGCGGCCAGTTCCGCCTGTTGCACGAGGGTGAGGTCATCTAGCCCTTCATCGAAATCGAGCATGCGGGCGATGGTTTCATCAAGGGAGACGTCCTCCTCGACCCAAAGCTGAAGTGCTCGCGCTCGAATGAATGTCTCGGGATGCGTGAGCTGATCGGTCTTTGGCTTCGACTTGGAGAAAATCTCCTCCGCCTGGGCGAGGTAGCTTTTGGCGCTGACTTGAGCGAGGCCCGTGGTGGTCTTCACGAGGCCAGCGACGGCGGTTTCGAGGCTGCCAGTGGCGAGGTAGGCCCCGCGATCTGCAAACAGCTCGGTGGCGAGCCGCCAGACGCGGGCGCTCTGTGCATGGGCTGGCTCGGCAGCGGGATGATTCGCGGCGGAGTGCAGGATGCGGTCGGCGAGGTAAAAGTCGCCATTTTCCATCTGCCAGAGATGATGATGCGCCAGTTCATGCCCGATCACGCCACGCAGCTCGTCGGAAGATAGAAGCGAGAGGATCGGCCCGGAGAAAATGACATGCGCCTCACCGGGCAGATGGCAAACCGCCGCATTCGGCGCGGTGGCATCCTGCGCCTGATAGGCATGGACTTTCGCTTGGATGCCAAGCGCCTCACAGGCGGCCTCGATCTCTCGGAAGACCTCTGGATGAGCCTCCGCATCCATGCGGTAGGTGTCCCTCAGGAGCGAAAGCCGGACCTGCTCGGCATCGGTGGCTTCGCGCTCTTTGGTGGCAAACCAGCTCCAGACCTCCTTTTCCTCCCGGCGCAACCAGTCGGCTAAATCGCGGTGTTGTGGCAGGGGGGTAAGGGTTTTCGGCATCTGAGGCATTCAGGAGGAAGGCTTGAAGAGCGTCAAGTGGCGCAAAATTCGCCCAGCCGCATTCGCGGGGAATAAGATTTTCATCAGAAATGACAATCTCATTTTTTCGAGCCATGCTTGAAACCGCCCGTCGGATTTGACCATGAATGGGCTCCCATGAATCTTTTTCGCGCACTTCTCTTTTTCACGTTCGTCCTGTCGGTTTCCGCGCAGGTGACGACGACGGGTTTTAACAATGCTGCACGCACAGAAGCGCCGGGGACGCTGCTTTCGCATCCGGTGACGAATGGATCGGAGCCAATCGGGCGGACGACTTCGATCAATTATCTGAATGGGTGGATCATTGTCGGTGGTGAGGCTCCGGGGTCGCGGCCTGGGTCGGATTTGCAGACGCGGGTGTATGACATCAGCGATCCGGCGAATCCGGTGCGCAGGCTGCCGTCTGACTTCGGGCTGAGCTATCCAAATGACAGTTGGTTCGTCACTTACGGCTGGAATGCGCACGGCACGGCCCAATCCGGCAATCTGCTTCTGCCGGACCCGATTCGCGTGAATGGCTTTGGCGGACTTGTCGAGCGGGGAGGCACGAATGGCATTCCGGCACTCGGAAACATGCCGCTCTGGTATAACCGATCATCGCAGGCCGGGCCGTGGGAGGCCACGCTGCTGTGGTATGGCACGCCGGATCAAAACATCCAGATCTCGCGGCTCTCGGTGGTGAACAATTTCGTGAATCGTCGCGTGCTGGCGACTTTTGATCATGTGGGGCCGTTTGGCGGCGGGGACTGGCATCCGATGCTTTTTGGCGATCTGCTGATCATGGCCCGCAGCGGCGGCGCGGCGCGGGATGGCGTGGTGGTGTATCGCCTGACCTACAACAACATGGACGATGGCAATGCGGCGAATGACAGCATCACGCCGCAGTTCGTGGGATCGCTCAGCGGCGGCTTTCAGGGCTACTGGCCGAATCTCTTCAGCGATGGCACGGGGCTGTATGTCATCGGCAGCACGACGGACATCCTCATCGGCGCGGACATCACGCAGGCCGCGCATCCATCCGGCACGGGCTCGCTGCAAACGGTGGCGAGCCTGACGGTGCCAAACTTCACGAACGCGTCGTATCCGGTGTATCAGGACAACTTCGGCTTCATCCACAACCGCAAGATCGACATGACGCGCTTCCTCGCGGGCGATGCGAATCCCATCGTGCTCTCGCTGAATGAAGTGAACCCGCCGCGGCCTGCGGGAGCGCCTGCGCTGCCGCAGGGGGCGCTAGTCGGCGTGAACACCTCGCAAATGTCGCTGCCGCTGGGGAATCTGTGGCTCACGGGCGGTTATCCGATTCCCAATTTCAATCAAGGCATGGGCGTGTGGGTGCATCAACAGGCCGCCGACACCACGCCGCCGCGTGTGAGCTTTCACATCCCGCAGGTGAACCGCACAAACTACCCTCGTCATGCGCCGCTGAGCTTCCTCGTGCATGAGCATCCACGAAATGGTGGACCACGAAACGGCATCGACTTCACCGTGCGGCCAGTCGGTGAAAATGACACGCTGGGTGCTTTTGTGCCCGGTTTCCTGATTCACGACTTCTCCGGCAACATGACCTTCACGCCCGATGCACCGCTGGCGGCCGACACGACGTATCAGGTCGATTTTCTGAGCAATCCGGCGCTGCAGATCGGCTTTGTCGATGCGGCGGGGAACTACATCGAGCCTTACAGCTATCGCTTCTCGACTGGCGGCGGTGTGAATGCCACCGCGCCGCCTGTTTTCACCAGTTTCACGGCCAGCAGCTATCAACCCGCTCCGAATCAACTCATCACGGTGACTGCGGCGGCGACCGGCACGGGCACGTTGGAGTATCGCTTTAACTTCGACGGCACCTGGGGCGCATGGAGCACGAATGCGTCCGCTGGCTTCACCTACACCACCACAGGCCGTCCGCGTGTGCTCGCGCAGGTGCGCGATGCAGCGGGGAATATCGTCACGACCTCGCTGAAGCTGCTGGTGATCACCGCGCCGCCCGCGGGACCTCGTCCGACGCAAAGCAGCACGCTGGCCATCGGCGATGATGCAGGCACGCGCCGCGTGTGGAGCGTGAATCCCGACTCAAACACCGTCACGGTGGTGAATGTCACCACGGGTGCGAAAGTGGCCGAATACGCGGTGGGCGTGAGTCCGCGTGGCATCGCACGCGATGCGAATGGTCGCTACTGGGTCACGTGCCACGGCAGCGATGAGATTCGCGTGCTGAATGCCGATGGCACGGCGCATGCCACGATCCCACTCGCGTATGGTGCTGCGCCGTTTGGCATCTGCGCCTCGCCGGATGGCACGCTGCTGTATGTGACGATGTTTGGCTCCGGGCAGGTGCATCGCTACTCGGCAGCGGCTCCGGGCAATGCACCGCTCACCGTCAGCGGTGTGAGCACGCCACGGGCCATCGCCATCAGTGCGAATGGAGCGCGAGTCTTCGTCACGCGATTCATCTCGCCCGAGCTGGAAGGCCAGGTGGGCGAGTTCACGGCCACGCTGGGCCTCACGCGCCTGTTTTCACTCACTTCGGCACGCAGCATCGATGGCGGTGATCGGGCATCGGGCGTGCCAAATTACCTCGCAGGCATCGCCATCTCGCCGGACGGCACGCGAGCGGCGGTGGTTTCCAAGCAGGACAATGTGCAGCGCGGCACCTTCTTCGGCGTGGGCAATCTCACGCACGAGACCACCGTGCGCAGCGTGATCTCCTTCCTCGATCTGACGACGAACAGCGAGATCCCGAATGCCCGCCGCGACTTTGACAATAGCGACAGCCCCAGCGCGGTCACTTACACGCCGATGGGCGACATGCTGCTCATCACGCATCAGGGAAACAATCGCGTCGTCGGCATCGATGCCTTCAATCTCGCGCCGCTGTCCGATCAGATCATCGGCGGCTCCACGACCTCGCAGCCCGCCGTGCTCTCGCTCGATGTCGGCACCGGGCTCGCGCCGCAGGGTCTCGTCATCGACGCGATATCGAACCGGCTCTTCACGCAGGACTTCATGGGCCGCAGCGTGACCGTGCGCGATGCCGCGCCGTTGCTGGTGAGCAATGAAACATCTCTCCCGCTGATCGCGACGACCGCCGCAGTGAGCACCGAGCTGCTCCCGGCGAACGTGCTGCAAGGCAAGCGCCTCTTTTACAATGCCGCCGATCCACGCATGAGCGCCGACAGCTACATCTCCTGCGCCACGTGCCACATCGACGGCAGTCACGACGGACGCGTGTGGGACTTCACGGGCCGCGGCGAAGGTCTGCGCCGCACCACCGATCTGCGGGGTCGCAGCGGCTTGGGGCATGGCGCGGTGCATTGGAGCGGCAACTTTGATGAGATTCAGGACTTCGAGCACGACATCCGCGGCCCGTTTGGCGGCACGGGCTTCTTGAACCTCTCTCCGCAGCAATTCGCCGCGCAGCATCCGAGTCCCGCGAGTGGCAAAACGGGCCTCAGCAGCGATCTCGATGCTCTCGCGGCCTACGTTTCATCGCTCACGCCCGATCACACGCCGCGCAGTCCGCGGCGAAATGCGAACGGCACCTTCACCGCGGCCGCTGTGCGTGGTCAGGCCGTGTTTGCAGCGCAAAGCTGCGCGTCATGCCACAGCGGCAATGCCTTCACGAACAGCACGCTCATGAATGTGGGCACGCAATCATCGCTCAGCGGCTCACGCCTCGGCCAGACGCTGCCAGGCATCGACACGCCGACGCTGCACGGCCTGCATGCCACGCGTGTTTATCTGCATCACGGTC
>JAGKWZ010000381.1 GCA_021151605.1 Verrucomicrobiaceae bacterium | reverse complement strand
AGATTACGTCGTCCATAACTAAACCACCTCAAGAATATGAAAACCCATCAATTCAACCGTCGTGCCTTCCTTCGCGGGACAGGCGTCACCATGGCCTTGCCCTGGCTCGAGTCCTTCAATGTCTGGGGCGATGAGCCGAAGAAGAACAAGCCTGCCAGCGAGGCACCGGTCCGTCTCGCGGTCACGTTTTCTGGCAATGGCTTCCAGTCGAAGGAATGGTGGGCCAAGGGCGAAGGCAAGGCGATGGAACTTGGCCGTGTGCTCGCACCGTTGAACGAGTTCAAAGAGAAGCTGCTCTTCGTGCGCGGCTTGTATCATGAGGAGGCGAGGAAAGGGAACATTCACTCGTCGCAGACGGGCAACATGCTTTCCGGCGCGCCCATCGCCAGCGGTGGGGAGATTCGTTCGGGGACGAGCTTTGATCAGTTGCTCGCGCAAACGTATGGTCGCAGCACAAAGGTGCCGAGCCTCGTGCTCGCGTGCGAGAAGTCGAACCCGTCGGTGCATAAGAACTACTCGATGCTCTACAGCTCGCACATCTCGTGGAGTTCGCCGACCACGCCGACGCCGCTGGAGCTATATCCCGCGCTCGCGTTTGACCGGCTCTTCAAAGACGAGTCCTCGCCTGCGGACAAGAGCGTGCTGGATGCCGTCCTCGCGGATGCGCAGGACTTGCGCCGCGATATCAGCGCCAGCGACCAACGGAAACTCGACGAGTATCTCGACAGCGTGCGCGATGTGGAGAAGCGCATCGAGAACGCCGGTAAACGCGGCGAGTTGCAAGGCTGGCGACCCACTCTCGACAAGCCGAATATCAAACGCCCTGCCGACGGCATCCCGCAGGACATCGGCGAACACATGCGCATCATGTGCGACCTGCTCGTGCTCGGCTTCCAGACCGACACCACGCGCATCACCACGCTGAAGCTTAACAACGACCACAGCGCCCTGCGTTTCCCAAATCTGCCCAGCGTGCAGCAGGCCGGGCACGGCATCGATTACATGATCCATCACCTTCTCTCCCACAGCGATGCCGAGGACTTTCTCAAGGTGAACCAGTTCTTCATGGAGCAGCTCGCCTACATTGCCCGCAAGCTCGACGCCATCCAGGAAGGCCCGCGCACGCTTCTCGACAACACCATGCTCATGCACTGCTCCAGCATGATGGCCGGAGCCAAGCACGACAATGACCAGCTCCCCATCATCGTCCTCGGCGGCGGGGGAGGCCGGCTCAAAGGCGGACGTGCGCTCGACTACAAAGACAAGCCCGACCGCCAGCTCTGCCGCCTGTTTATGTCGCTGATGGACAAGATGGAAGTGCGCCCGAAGACCTTTGGCGATGCGAAACTCATGCTGGAGGAAGTGTGATCATGCTAACATTCAGGCGGTCACTTTTTCTTCTCGCGCTGGTGTGCCAAGCCGCGCCAGCCGCCGATGCTGCTTCATCGAAAAAGCCCAACGTTCTCTTCGTCGTCTTTGATGATTTGAACAACCGCCTTGGTTGCTACGGCGATCCGGTGGCGAAGTCGCCAAACCTCGACCGGCTTGCGGCTCGTGGCACGGTATTCACGCGGAACTTCTGCCAGCAGCCGATCTGCGGTCCATCACGCGCTTCGTTCATGAGCGGGCGCAGGCCGGACTCGCTCGGCATCTGGAGCATGACGAAGTATCTCTACGATCTGCATCCCGATGCGGTCACGATGCCGCAGTGGTTCATGCAGCACGGCTACACGTCCATGAGTATTGGCAAGGTGCTTGGAGGTTATGGCAAGGAAGCGGACTTCAAGACGCTGAGCGTGCCGGATCGTCGGACTGGCGGCAAAACGAAGGATGAGTTCGCGTTGCCAGATGGCGCTGCTTTGCCGCCGAACCTCGCGAAGGACCGCCTCTGTGAGAATCGCGATGTGCCGGATGAAGCATGCTTTGACAACGTGTCGGTCAGTCTCGCGATCACCGAGTTGCGGGCGCTTGCGAAGAAGCCGGAGCCGTTCTTTCTCGCGCTGGGCATCTTCAAGCCGCACACGCCATATATGGTGCCGAAGCGCTACTGGGACATGTATCGTCGCGAGGACATCCCGGCCATCGAAACGCCAGCACGGCCTCGCAACGCGCCCGAGATTGCCTTTCATGCGAACCACGAAATCCTCGGCGAGCCGACTGCCCACCGCACGCTTGATGAGGAAGCGAAGCGCGAGATCCGCCACGGCTACTATGCGGCGATGAGCTTCGCCGATGCGCAGTTTGGCCGCGTGCTGAATGCGCTCGATGAACTCAAGCTCCGCGACAACACCATAGTCGTCATCATTGGCGACAACGGCTTCCATCTAGGTGATCACGATGTCTGGGGCAAGATGACCTTGTTCGCCTGGGACGCGCGAGTGCCGCTCATCATCAGCGCTCCAGGTGTCGGAAAGGGCGGCGCGAAGACGAGCGCCATCAGCGAGTTGATCGACATCTTTCCCACGCTCACGGACCTCAGCGGTCTTCCATCTCCTCCTCAGTTCGACGGCACCAGCCTCGTGCCTGTGCTCAAGGACTCCAGCGCCTCCGTGAAAACTGCCGCGCTCACGCAGCATCCACGCCCCGCACTTTACTGGGGCGGCGGACCGCAGGCCTTGCCGCAAGTGATGGGCTACGCGCTCAAAACGGACCGCTGGAGCTATCATGAGTGGCGCGACTTCAAAACCGGCCACGTCGTCGGTCAGGAACTCTACGACGAGCAAACCGATCCGCTCGAAACGGTGAACCTCGCTGGCACCGTCGAAGCTGCGGCACAGATCCCCGCGCTTGCGGCGCAGCTCAAAACCATGACCAAAGGGGGCAAACCATGAGGGCGGTTTCACTGAGCCTCTTGATGGCAGCTTTGGTGTTTCCGGCCTTTGCCGCCGACACCAAACCAGCACGACCGAACGTCCTTTTCATCGCCATCGATGATCTGAAGCCTCTGCTTGGCTGTTATGGTGCATCGTGGATCAAGTCGCCAAACATCGACCGTCTCGCATCGCGCGGCACGCGGTTTACGGCGAACTACTGTCAGGTCTCATTCTGCGCGCCTTCGCGTTTCAGTCTGCTCACAGGTTTGCGGCCGGATACCACGCACATCGTGGTCAATCCCGCGAAGCAGGACGACCTCCTGCGCAAGCGCTTTACGGACATCGTCACGCTGCCGCAGCACTTCAAGAACAACGGCTTCCTCACCTGCGCCATGGGCAAGGTCTTCGATGGTCGAACCGTGGACGACGGCCATGACACCGCTTCATGGTCGATGGCGTATGTGCGTCGGTTTGATGAAGCGCCCGGCGGTCTCGGCAAGCCACCCGGTTATCAAAACAAAAGCACGCAACAACAACTCGCCGCTGCCGCACCCGGCACGCAAGGGCCGCCAGTGGAGTGCGAGGACGTTCCCGACAACGCCTACTACGACGGTGCGATGGCGCGGACCGGAGCGGCGAAGATCCGGGAGTTTGCGAAAGCAAAGCAACCGTTCTTCCTCGCAGTTGGATTCTTGCGACCGCATCTGCCGTTCATTGCGCCGAAGAAATATTGGGATCTCTACGACCGGGCGAAGCTGCCGCTGGCTCCCTTTCAAACGATGCCCGTAGGAAGCCCGCACGACCTCGCCTTTTACAGCAACTCCGGCGAGCTACGAGCCTGGTCGGATGTGCCGAAGACCGGCCCGATCCCCGAGGCGCTTCAGCGCGAACTCATCCACGGATACGCCGCCTCGGTATCTTACAGCGATGCCAACGTCGGCCTGTTGATCGCCGCGTTGGAGGAATCCGGCGCGCTTGAGAACACCATCATCTGCGTGTGGGGCGACCACGGCTGGCACCTCGGCGAGCACGGTCATTGGGGCAAGGTCACCAACTACGAGGACGCGACCCGCGCGCCACTCATCATCGCCGCGCCGGGACATAGACAGGGCGCAGAGGTGAAAGCCATCACGGAGTTCCTCGATGTCTATCCGACGCTCTGCGATCTCGCCGGCCTGTCGAAGCCAGCGCATTTGCAAGGCACCAGCCTCACGCCTTTGCTTGGCGATTCGGGGACCACGCTGCACGAAGCTGCGATCAGCCAGATGACTCCCAACGCCAGCAAGGATGGTGTGATGGGTTGGACGCTGCGCACGGCACGCTACCGCTACATCGAATGGCGCCGCGCCGACCTCAGCACCGACACGCCTCGCATTACCGATCAAGTCGAGTCCGTCGAACTCTACGACTATCAGACTGATCCGCTTGAAACTGTAAATCTCGCAGGCAAGACCGAGCACGCCGCCGTGCTGAAAAAGCAGCAAGCCCTCTTCGACAAACTGCTGCCGCATCTGCCGAAGGCAGCGCGCTGATTCTCCAAAAGCATCAAATCCAACCTACCTCACCAACCATGAACATCACCCGACGCTTCTTTCCTCTCCTAGCCGTGGCTTTATCATTCAGCGCGGTCGCCTCCGCCGCTGACGCGCCTATTAAACATCGCCTCCTTTTCACCGAGTATGGCAAAGGGCCGAACCGATTTGTCGAACTCGATGCCGATGGGAAGCTGGTTTGGGAGTTCAAGCCGCCGAGCACCACGGTGATCTTCCATGTGTTGCCGAATGGAAACATCCTCTTCGGATACGGCGGCCAGCCCACGGGTGTGCGCGAGATCACTTCCCGTGGCGAGACGGTTTTCGATTACGTCAGCAAGTCGCATCAGGTCTTCGGCAGCGAGCGACTCGCGAACGGAAACACGCTTGTGGCCGAGCAGGAGCCGTGTCAGGCGGTGGAAGTGAATCCGAAGGGCGAGATCGTGCATGTCACGCCGCTGACGACAAACGTGAAAGGCTTTCATCTTCAGGTGCGCAACGTTCACAAGCTTGCCAATGGCAACATCCTCGCGGCCCATGAAGGCGAGGGCGCGGTGCGCGAGGTGGACCCGGACGGCAAGGTGGTGTGGGAATACACGGGTGTGACGAACACCGGCGATGCGCAGCGGCTTGCCAATGGCAACACGCTCATCTGCTGCGGCACGCAGAAACGTTTGATCGAAGTCACGCCGGACAAGCAGATCGTGTGGGACTTCAGCGACAAGGACGCGCCCGATTTGAACATCACCTGG
>JAGKWZ010000060.1 GCA_021151605.1 Verrucomicrobiaceae bacterium | reverse complement strand
ACTGTATTCCCCATCCAGCCCCCAGCTCTGGGACAATGAAGGCGGCGACTTCTCCACCGTCCTCTCATCGAGCTTCGGTATCCGCTCCGAGCTTGGGTTTTATGCCTTCCAAGGGCCGCAGATGGCGACTGATGTGCAGAACTGGCTCGCCACTCCCGCGAACAACCATGGCTGGCTTCTCAGCTCCGAAGAAGGCACCAACTCCACGACCAAGCGCTTCGCCAGCCGCGAAAATGCTGACACCGACAGCCGCCCCAAACTGACCCTCATCCACGCAACGCCTTATCAGGTCTGGCTGGCGACTCATTACCCGGCCTTCCTCACCGGCCAATACCTCGATCCCCAAGGCGATGGTGACGGCGACGGCCTCATCAACCAGATCGAGTATGCCTACGGCTTCAATCCAAACACCTTCAACAACTCCGACAACTTCACCACGGCAATCAATGCTAGCTCAGTTCTGACCCTCACCTTCCGGCGCGACACCCAGGCCACCGACCTGACGTATCGACTCCAGATCAGCAGCGATCTCCTCGTCTGGACCACCATCGCCGAAAGCCTCGCCGGAGCCGCCACCACAGGCCTCAATGGCGGCAGCATCGCCTCAGACACCACACTCAGTGGCACGGTGAATCTTGTGACCGTGAACCGGGCGCTCAGCGGTGGAGACACCGCTCGGCAGTTCGTTCGGCTAAATGTGGATCGCGAGCCTTGAGGCACTCAGGGGAGAGATGTCTCCAGCGTCACCACCAGTTCGATGAAGTAAAAGCCACGGCTCTGGGTTGAGTCCACCCAAAGGGTTCTCGCACTGTTGTTTGGCGCGGTGATCTGGGAAATACTGGCAACTCCTCCGGCCGCTGTAGCGAAGTTCACCGGCACTGGTGCCGTCACCAGATCAGGCGTGTATTTGACCTTAAAAACGGCACCCTGACGCTGTGTGAAGTTCAGTGCCAGCCGCTTAGAATTACCGACCACCGACTGCATTGTGACAGTGTTGAGTTTAAAACCTAAACTTGGGATTTCTACACGCACCACCCCATTGGCGAAGGCCGTGTTGAACTTGGGAAGACTGGCCTGCCCTGATGTTGCTTCGGTCAGGATGTTGCCCTGGATATCGTAGCGTGAGCCATGTGCGTAGCAATTGATCGACTCTGTGAACTCCGTGTTGTCATAGGGTTCCACAATTGTGCCCGAATGAGTACACACCGCATTCACAGCGTAAAAGACATCCCCTGGACCACGCGTGAGTATCATTTTTCCACCAGGGAGCGCCTGGTTAAAGAGACTCAGCCGCACCGAACCAAAGGCATCTGCCAGCACTGGATAATCCGAGACTTTCAGTTCGATCACATTGGCCGCGTTCACCCCTGGTGAAATGTCTGCCAGTAGCGTGCTGCGTGCTCCGCCAGTCAAAGCCGCCGCCCAGCCGAGGGCGAAACACTTCACCCACTCCCGACGATTCAGCATCTCCAGAGACACCGGCCTATGGACAGAGCAACTGACGTGAAGGGGGCATTGTTTTACGGATGACATGGTGGGTATCTGGCGGGTATTTGGAGGCGATTGTGCCTGAACGGTTGGAAAAGAACAAGACATGATTCATTCCGGGCAAGTTCAACAAAGCCGCCTTGGACTTCAAGATCGGTCTCGATCCCATCCTGGCTCTACTCCCCGGCATCGGTAGCACCGTGGCCTCGGGCGGCGGCATCATCATCCTTTTTGAGGCCATCCGCACGGGCATCAGTCTTCCCGTGCTGCTGCGCATGGGCGGCAATTTGCTGCTCAATACCCTCTTCGACTACATTCCCGCCTTCGGCCCCATCGCCTCCGCCTTTTTCAAATCCAACTCCCGCAATCTCACCCTGCTCCAGCAATGGCAGGCCGGACATCAGGACAAGGTCAAAGCCAGCACCGGACGTCTCTTTGCTGCGCTCGGCTTCATCATCGCCATACTCGCGCTGCTACTTGCCGGATTGTTCATCGGCTATGTCTATGTCCTCCGCACCGTTTTCGGCATCGGAGCATAGCTTCGGCTCAAAATCGAAACTCCCGCAACTCCGACGCTTGGACGACGTTCCAAGTCCTCCCAGTCTCAGCTCCTTCCCTCTCCCAGTCTCCGCGTCTTCTTCCTCCATGCCCGCCTCGCTTCCTGATGTCCTCCTTTCCGCTGCACAAAGAGCCGGCTGCCGTGATCAAGCGAGACTCCGCCATGCCCTCGATGACGCCACCGACAAACGCCAGCCGCTGATCGAAGCCGTGCTCGACGCCAATCTGGTCGATGAAGAGACCTTCTTCTCCCAGCTCGCCGATGCTTTGCGAATGCCCTACGATAAAGATGACGAAGACCCACAGGAAGGACTGCACAACCGCTTCCCAGCCAAGCTTGCCCTGCGCCATCGCATCTTCCCCACCCACGTCAGCGCTCAAGAAGCCACGCTGCTGACCTACAACCCCTTCGACCTCGGCGCTCGTCAGGCCGTCGGTCAGGAACTGCGCAAACGAGTCCATTGGAAGATCGCCAGCCGTCACCGCATCCTCGAAGCATTGCATCAAGGCTATGGCGTCGGTGCCGAAAACTTCGAAGAACTGCTCGAAGGCCGCGAAGGCACGCTCGATGACGACGACATGAAGCAGGAGACCACCGTGCTCGATGAAGCCGACGAAGAGGCCACCGTGCTCAACTTTGTGAACCAAGTCTTCCGCGAAGGCCTGAAGGAACGCGCCACCGACATCCACGTCGAGCCCCTGGAACGCGACCTCCGCATCCGATACCGTGTCGATGGCAAACTCATCGAAGTGCCCGTGCCGCCAAACATGCGCCTGCTGCAAAACTCGCTCATCTCGCGACTCAAGATCATGGCGCATCTCGACATCGCCGAGCGCCGAATGCCCCAGGATGGACGCATCAACCTTGAACTCGACGGCGAGCCCATCGACGTCCGTGTCGCCACCATCCCCAGTGTGAATGGTGAGTCCGTGGCGCTGCGTTTGCTCACGCGGAAGAAGTTCGACATGGGAGCACTCGGGCTCGATCCCGATACCGAGGCCAAGTTCCGCAAACTCATCGCCGCGCCGAACGGCATCATCCTCATCACCGGCCCCACCGGTTCCGGAAAGAGCAGCACGCTCTACACCTTGCTCAAGGAGCTGAACACGAAGGAGCGCCGCATCGTCACCATCGAAGATCCGGTCGAAAACAAGCTCGACGGCATCATCCAGATCGCCGTGAAGCCCGAGATCGACCTCACCTTCGCCGCCGGTCTGCGATCCATTCTGCGTGGTGATCCCAACGTCATCATGGTCGGAGAAATGCGCGACCAAGAGACCGTCGAAATCGCCATCCGCGGTGCTTTGACCGGTCACTTGGTGCTCTCCACGCTCCACGACTCGCCATCATGGAAATCTGCATGATGACCGAGAAGCTCCAGGAAAAGATCAACCTCCGCGCCACCGCCATGGAACTCAAAGCCCAGGCCCTGAGCGACGGCATGATCCCCATGCGCCACTACGGCTTCCGCAAAGCCAGCGAAGGCATCACCACGCTGGAAGAAGTCATGACTGTCACAGCAGCGAGTGAGTAGCCCGTCAGCATTGCCAAACCCTCCAGCATCATTATCCTCGCACCATGATCATTGCTGCCAATCCACCCATTGATTTGCCACTCGAGAACCTCAACGCTGACCAGAAATGGAAAGTCTTCCAGTTTCTCTGGAAGGATGTCGTCGATGGCCACCAGTCCGAAATTGAGCCCCCGGCCTGGCACGAAGAAGTTCTTCAGGAACGCATGGAGAAGATCGAGAGTGGAAAAGCCGTCTGGCACGACCTCGATCAAGCGTTTGATGATCTTCGAAAGGAACTCGCATGAAGCTGGTCATCGAAGATGATGCCAAACAAGATCTTCGAGACTGCTTCCACTTTTATGAAGAGGATGAACCCGGTGCAGGCTGGTATTTCCTCGATGATATTCAGCCTGAACTCCACTCCCTGACTGGCATTGCGGGTGTTCACCGCAAACGTTTTGGCTTTCACTTCTATGCATCGAAGCGCTTCCCTCACGGCATTTACTATTTGGTGGATCAAGACAGTTTAAGAATCGCCGCCATCATCGACAGCCGCCGCAATCCACGAAATGTCAGCCAGATGCTCCGCAAGCGCCAATCATCACGCCGGAAGAAGTCATGACCGTCGCGTCGGCGTGCTAGTGACAGGTGAATAGTTGGCGGCAACCGCCCATCACGGCGTCCGAATCACCCAGCGCACAAATCCCTGTCGTAAGGAACTAATGGAAGGTTCCTGGCCCGCCGTGTCTGCGCAGCATCGGCCTGCGGTAGTGTGTCTCCCCGCGAACCATTCCTCACCTCGTTGGGGTTCTGGCTTGTTGCCTTTCTAGGCTGCACTCCCTGAACCTTGCTAAGCTAGCGGCCTTTGACGCGGGCGGTGGGTTTCTCGACAAAACCGGCTGGTCGCTGGCCCAGGCCCGGCTTTTCTTCATCGCCAATCTGGGTGCGCGCCACTTCGGCAAGCTTGAGGAGACGTTCAACGATCTCTGGATGATTGGCAGAGAGTTCATGGGCTTCGGTGATGTCGTCGCGCACATTGTAGAGCTGGAGTGTTGAAGGTGCGCGCTGGGTTGCCAGATTCATGCGTTTGGCCTTGAGCGGCAGGTAGAGCTTCCATGGGCCACTGCGCACGGCCTGCAGTTGGTCGATGTGATAGTAAAAGAAGCCTTGTTCATCGGCCTCGGACTTGGCTCCAGCCTCATCCAGAAGAATTCGGCGAATGTCATGGCCGTCGATCGTTTGCTTCGGTAGGGAGGCCTCCGCGAGTGAGGCGAAGGTGGGCAGGATGTCTAACATCGAGCATAGCTCCCGGCATTCACGACCAGCAGGCACTTTGCCGGGCCAGCGGGCGATCATCGGCATCCGCATGGCTCCCTCGCTGGTATTATAGCCCCAGCCTCGGTAGGGCGCATTGCTGCCCTGGGGAGGGTTGCGGTTGGGGGCACCGTTGTCGGAGGTCCAGATCACGAGAGTTTTTTCCTCAAGCTTCAGCCGTTTCAGCGCCGCCAGAATCTCGCCCATGGACCAATCGAGCTCCTCGACACTGTCTCCCCACTGGCCGTTTGCTGACTTGCCTTTGAAAGCTGGGCTGGCGTAGGGGGTTTTGGTGCTGCCGGGCATGGCCTGGGGCAGGTAGAGGAAAAAGGGGGTTGATTGGTTGGCCTCCAGGTAACGGATGGCCTCCTCGGTGTAGCGTCGGGTGAGGTAATCACGATCGACAGGGGCCTCGATGACGACCTCGTCACGCATCAGTGGCAATTCGGGCCATTCTTCGGGCTTCTTGTCACGAGTCATGTCGTCGCTGTAAGGAATGCCGAAAAAGAGGTCGAATCCCTGACGAGTGGGTAGAAACTCAGGCTGATCACCGAGGTGCCATTTGCCGATGATCATGGTCGCATAACCGGCGGACTTCAGCACCTCCGCGAGGGTGGTTTCAGACGGATTCAGCCCCTTCGTGGCCAGTGGCTGGAGCACTGCGCCACCGGTGGCGTTGGCGTGCATATTGATACGGCGGGGATAGCATCCGCTCATCAGGGCTGCACGGCTGGGCGTGCAGACACCACTGGCGGAGTAGTAGCTGGTAAATCGTGTTCCCTCCGCTGCCATGCGGTCGAGGTTCGGTGTGCGGTGTTTTGTCTGGGGATTGAAACAGCGCACATCCCCATTCCCGAGGTTGTCGCAGAGCACAAAAATGAGGTTCGGTTTCTCAACAGCAACCAGAGGGAAAGCCGCGCAGAGGGTGAGCATTAGTAGGCAGCGCATTCCGACTAAACGAGATGGACGCCATCTTTATCACAGGGCTTCCCTTTGCCCCCATTTGAGCCTAGTCCCGGTCTGGAAATGCCTTTTTCCACGCCACAAGCGACTCGAGGAGCTGCTCGCGCTTTTGACTGGGGGATAGCTCCCAGATCAGGGGCACCTCACGGGGCACGATGGGCAGCAGCTTGGCAAAGTCCACCCCGCCAGCACTCAAGGGGCTGCGGTGGTCACGGGCAGGCCACTGGACATCGTGGACATGGCAGCCGAAGAGGTGCGGGGCGATCTCGCTCAGGTAGATCTCGTGGTCGAGCAGCGCGAGGTTCGCCTGGCGCTGCACATGGCCGAAGTCATGCCAGGAGCCGATCCAGGGGCAGTCCCGGTATTCCTGCATGAGCACGGCCATCTCGCGTTGATTCGGGATCTGCTCGTAGTGGCTGCGGGTCTCGATGCCGAGCCGGACGCCGTGTTTTTCACACGCAGGTAAAAGCTCTGCCAGGGCGGTGCGGACGCGGTCGAGATGCACCTGGCTGGCCTTTTCACGAGCGGTGACGAGCTTGAGCTTCAGCTCGGTGAACTCGCGGGAGTAGAGCCTGCCGTCAGCGACGATGGCTTCCAGCTTTTCAGTGATGGACTTCATCGGCACGCTGCCGAGGTGGATCACAACGAGATCTGTTCCGAAGCGTGTGGCCATCTCGAGGGTCTTTTTGGTCAGCGAAATAGCACGCTGGCGCTCCCAGGCTTTTGCTGCCGTGAATTCAAAGGCATCAGGCGCATCGATTGTCACCTCGACTGGGGCGGGACAGAAGTTGTGCAGGCTGCTGACCTTGATCTCACCCGCCTTCACGGCATCAAGAATACCAGGGAGCTGGGTGATCTTCGTGCCGTGGCTGACTTCGATGTATTCAAAGCCTAGTTCGCGCGCGTCCAGAGCGATTTCACGCCCATCACGATGCCGCGAGCTGAGCCAGGAAGTGGAAAGGGAGAGCATGGATCAAAGGGGAGCGCCTCACTTCGCCACGTCGATGACGCTCATCTCCTTGGCCGCTGGCATGGGCAGGGTCCAGGTGGATTTCTGGGCGGCCTTTGGCACCCCATTGAGTTCGTAGTGGAAGACACGTCGGCCCTGCTCGCCAGCCGCCTGGGGTTTGACGAAAAAGTCGATTTCGAGGGATCGGGTGACATCCCTCGGCACATCGATCGGCCTGGCGTTCAGAGTGATCTGGTTATCGCCCTTTTTCAGGCCGCCGAGGATGAAGAACTTCAGCGTGTTGTCCCCGGCGTAGTGGCCGAATCCATTGACTTGGATCTCTGTCTCGTAGCCGACCGACTGCACGGTGCAGCCGGTGATGTAGTCGGGCACCGGGCTGAGCGGTGGTGTGGCGGGCGCTTTGCCCGGCGGGGTGAACTCAGGCAGGTCGAGGAAGTCGGCGGGTTCGTTGCGCAGGAGCTTGGCGCGCACTTCGGGCTGGGTGGCGAGCTGCACGAGCTTGTTGCTGTCGAACTTCCAGGCTCCGTCCTGGCGGAAGAATTTAAGCACGAGCAGGCTTTCGGGGATCTGCTCGGGATCTCCGCCCATGTTCACTTTGCCAAAGTAGAGCAGGTGAGCGGTATCGCCCACGGCCTGGGCCTCCAGCAGGCGTAGCGGCCTTGTGTCTGCGGGGGCCAGCATGGTGTCAAAGACGGACTTCGGAAAGGAGAGCCCCTGGCTGATGACGGTGTTTCTCGTGATGACCTGACGATGCATCGTGATCGCCGCCGCCCAGGCGCGGGCATCCTGAGCCACCACGGCGGAGCGCCACTGCTCGTAGGCGCGCTCGAGTTTCAGCCGCAGGTCAGGCTCTTGCGCGTGCAGCGGCAGTGAGGTGATCAGGCAAAGCAGGAGAAGGAAAAGGCGGGCTGGCATGGGGAAGGGGATAGTCACTGGAAGGGCTGCGGGCAAGCGGCGGATTTTTCACTCCTCGCGACGCTTTAGCGTGAGGTGCTCGCCGCACTGCATGACGTGATGCGGCTGCTGGAGTCGCTGGCAGACGCTGACGAACTCGTCTGGCGTCTCGGTATTGAAGGTGAACATGTCGTAATGGCAGGGCACCACCATGCGCGCGCCACAGGCTTTGGCGAGAGCGGCGGCTTCGGTGCCATTGAGATTGCCGGAGACACGGCGCTCGGGTTTGTTGCCATTGATCGGCAGGAGCATGAGGTCGATCTGGAATCGCTTTAGCGCTGGCATTAGCTCCTCATGCCAGAGGGTGTCTCCGCTGTGATAAATCGTGAAGCCACCACGCTGGGCGATGAAGCCGAGGTAATGGCACTGGCCGAGTTCATTGCGCTTCAGGTCGTTGTGCGCGGAGGCGACTCCGTGGATGACCCAGTCGCCATGCCATGGAGTCTTTTCACAAAAGGGCTGGAGCTGAATGGGCACATCACTGAGGCGCTGTCTGCCCTCTTCTAAAATGGGTGCAGGAAGGAAGAGGGTGAAGTTAGGATTGCTCTGCGCGAGCGGGACCAAGGTCTCGGCATCGAGGTGATCCGTGTGGATGTGACTGGCGGTGACGAGGCGGATGTCGGTCAGTCGTTCAGGCGCGATGCAGCGCTCCGTCATGCGGGTGTGCGGCTTGTCCGTGGCGGCATACTTTTTCGTCAGCGAGTCCGAGAGGTAGGGATCGAAGAGCAGGGAAGAGCCCGCCACCTTGACCAGGAAACCACTCTGCCCGAGCCACCAGACATGGAGATCATCATCCTCGCTGCCGACACTGGCGATGTCGGCGAGCAGGGCATCATCTCTCTGGACTGGCTGGATCATCGGGCTGGAGAGGGCTGGCCTTCAGATTGGATATTCGCGAACTTAGATCACACGATCATTGCCACCATCGACCGGGATCTGCGCGCCGGTGACTTTGGCGAAGAGCGGCGAGGCCATGGCGCTGACCATGTTGCCGATGTCCTTGGATTTGATCTCCACCTTCATCAGGTTCTTGGTCTTGTATTCCTCGACAGTCATACCGTAGCGGGTGGCGCTCTTTTGCAGAGCTTCAGGGGTCCAGAGCTTGGTGTCGAAGACGGCGTCTGGATGCACGATGTTGACGCGGATCGTGTGCGGGGCCAGTTCGAGAGCTGCGACGCGGCAAAGCTGGGTGAGTGCTGCCTTCGAGCAGGAGTAAGCCGAGGCACCAGGGCCAGGGGCCTTGAAGTTGCGGCTGCCGACGAAGATGATGCTGGCGTCGATGCCCTGCTTCACGAACGGAATGACCTTGTTCATGAGCTTCTGATGGCTCGTGAGGTTGATCATGATCGTGCGGTCCCAGTCGCTCTGCGCCATGGCGTCGAGGTGGTCGTTCTTGGGGAAGATACCGGCGTTGCTGACGACGATGTCGATGCCGCCGAACTCGCGCACGGTGAAATCAATAGCGTCTTGCACGGGCTGGTCCTCGGTAAGGTTCACGACGATGCCAATGCCGCCGATCTTCTTCATGATGTCGGGGATCTCCTTGTCGATGTCGAGCCCGACGACCTGCGCGCCTTGCTCCGCCAGCGACTCCGCGATGGCGAAGCCGATGCCCGCCGCACAACCGGTGACGAGCGCCACCTTGCCCTGGTGGACCTTACGGGCCGGGCCTTTGCGCAGTTTGGCCTGTTCCAGATCCCAATACTCGATTTCGAAGATGTCCTTCTCCGGCAGGGGCTCCCATCCGCCGACGGCTTCACCGAGCTGGACGGTAGCGGCGGTGCTTTCGGCGATGTCGGCGACGATCTTGGCGTCCTTTAAGGTGTCGCCAAAGCTGACGATGCCTTTGCCGGGCCAGATCGCGAAACGCGGGGCCGCATCGAGCATTGTCTGGCCGTTGGCGTGACGCTGGAAGTAAGTCGCGTAGTCATCGGCGTACTTCAGCACGCTCGCTTCGAGGTCCTCGCCGATGAATGCAGGCGCACGCTTCGTGCGGATGCTGTGGTCGGGCGTCAAAGGACCACGTGTGCCGAAATCGGCCACATTTGGAAGGTTCGCGTAGCCGACAGCTTCGGGCGAGGAATTGAGGCGGGCGATCTGCGGGAAGCCACGGGTCTTGGACACGGTCTGGCGCAGCTTTGCCAGAGACATGAGGTCTTCGCTGGCTTCAGCGCTGGCGGACTTGCCACCCTTTTTCGCGAGGTATTCCTCCGCCATCGTGACCATCTCGATGTGCAGTTCGTAGCTCTTGCGCGCGTCATCATCGAAGGTGAAGAGGCCGTGCTTCAGCAAAACCATGCCCTGGATGCCTTCGGCTCGAAGATCGCGGCCAGCGATAAGCTCGGCGATGGTTTTGGCCAAAATGAAGCCAGGCATCACATAGGGCACGATGATGACACGGCTGCCATAGACTTCCTTCACGCGGGCTTCGCCATCGGCGGCACAGGTGAGGGCAGAAATGGAGTTCGCGTGGCTATGATCGACGAATTTGAAGGGAAGGATGGCGTGCAGGATCGCCTCGATGCTCGCGGCAGGCGCGTTCGGATTCGTCATTGCTGCGCGCTGCTGGAGGACCATGTCCTCATCGCTCATGGTGGCGAGTTTGGACATTTTGATCAGCGCCTCCATGCGCACAGGAGAGAAGCCTTCACGCTCAATAGTAGCCAGATCCCAGCCGCTGCCTTTGACATAGCAGAGATCCACGGAATCCCCGAAGTAGTCTTTTTCAGTGACTTTGACTGAGGTGTTACCACCGCCGTGAAGGACGAGGGCTGGATTGCGGCCAAGGAGGCGGCTGGTATAAACGCGCTGACCGAGCAGATCGGTTCCGAAAGTGGCGGCTTCTGTGTCGTTCCAAAGGCTATGCATGTGCGGGAGAGTGAGGGGCGCGAAGGGAGCTTCTTTCAATGTCTGGCGCAAGACGGAATCCACCGCTCGGTGAACAAAGCCGGGAAGCGTCTGGAAGGGTTTTTCACAGAAACGAAATTTTATCGAAACTACAAGCGTATGAACACGCGCCATGTCCCCCCGTCTTTTAATCACGTCCCTCTTTGCTGCTGCGACACTCTCCTTCGCCGCTTACCCGGAATTCACTGCCACGATCCCGAATGGCGGGCCACGCGGTGCGGAATGGAAACTCACTGTCACAGGCAGCCGCCTCGCTGACTTCGAGAGCCTGATGTTCTTTTCCCCCGGTATCACACAAAAAAGCGTGGAGAAGGTGGAGAATGGAAAAGTGGAGCTGACCATCGCGGTCGCCCCCGATGTGCCGCTGGGGAATCACCTCCTCCGTATCCGCACGAAGTCGGGTATCTCACACATGCGCCAGTTCTTCGTCGGCCCCTTCCCAAACGCCGAGGAAAAGGAGCCCAATAGCGAAATGGATGCAGCTCAGGTGATCCAGTTCAACCAGACCATCGAAGGTGTGGTGCTGAATGAAGATGTCGATTACTACAAGATCACCGCCAAGAAAGGCCAGCGCATCAGCGTCGAGGCCGACGGCCTCCGCCTTGGCTACACGACCTTCGATCCCTACATCGCGATTATCGACAAGGACCGTTTCGAGAAAGCCTTCTCCGATGACACCATCCTCCACCGCCAAGACGGCTATTGCTCCTTCGTCGCGGAATACGATGGCGACTACTATGTGATGATCCGCGAATCTTCCTACCGTGGCGGCGGCAACAATTACTACCGCCTGCACGTCGGGAGCTTCCGTCGTCCAGACGTCGTTTATCCAGCGGGTGGCAAGATCGGCTCGAAAACCAAGGTTCGTTTCATTGAAAAGGACAGTTTCTTTGAGGAAGAGTCCCAACTTCCTGCCGAGGAAGATCCTGGCTTCAATCTGCTTTCCAAAACCCAGGAGCCGGCTCCTTCCGGCAATCCTTTCCGTCTCGTCGGCTACGACAACGTGCTCGAAGTCGAGCCCAATGAGGAGCAGGCCAAAGCCACCGCCTCTCCTACTGGCGAGCCAATCGCCCTGAATGGCATTATCGAAAAGCCCGGCGATGTTGATTACTTCAAAGTGCCCTTCAAAAAAGGTCAGCAAGTCGTCCTGCAAGCGTACGCCCAGAGCCTCGGCTCCCCGCTCGATTCTGTGGTGAATGTGTACAACGACAAAGGCGGCAGCCTCGGCGGTAACGACGATGGCGGTGGACGCCGCCGTCTCGACAGCAAACAGACCCTGAGTATCCCAGCTGATGGCGACTACTTTGTCCGAGTCACTGACCACCTCGACCGTGGCGGTCCGAATTACGTGTATCGCCTGGAACTCGTCGCCAGCCAGCCCTCTCTCACGTTTGCCTCACCGCATTACACGGTGAACGACTCCCAGTATCGCCAGTTCGTCGCCATCCCACGTGGTGGACGCATGGTTTTGCTGCAAAACTTTACTCGCAGCGCTGTTAGTGGCGATTTCAAATTCGATGCCCCCGGCCTGCCCGCTGGCGTGAAAATGCTCTCCGATCTCGCCCCGAAAGATCAGCCTGGCATGCCGCTCATGTTTGAGGCAGCTCCTGACGCGCCTCTCGGTGGTGCCGTGGTGCCTGTGACCCTGAAGCCCGTCGATCCCGCACAAAAGATCGTCGGCAAGATGCGTCAGGAGTTCGACATCGTCCGCTCTGGCAACGTCGTCTATTACACTGAGTTCGAGGACAAACTGCCCATCGCAGTCGTCGAAGAAGCGCCTTACTCCCTCGAGATCGTCAAGCCCACCGTGCCTCTCGTGGCGAATGGCGTGATGCAGATGAAAGTCACCTGCAAACGTAAGGAAGGCTTTAAAAACGCCATCCGAGTTTTCCTTGCTTGGAAGCCACCAGGCATCAGTGGTCTCGGTGAGCAGACCATCCCCGAAGGTCAGAACGAGTGCACCTTCCAGCTCGATGCGAACGCCAACGTCGGCGTCGGAACTTGGAACTTTGTCGTCATGGGCGAAGTCGATGCTGGCAACGGACGCGTCTACAACGCTTCCCCATTCTGCGAGATCAAAACCGACACCGCCTATATGACCGCCCCGGCCATCGCGCTGACTGCTGTGGAGCAGGGTAAGGAAACCATCATGGTCGCCAAGGTCGAGCATCTGAAGCCTTTCAATGGTGAAGCCAATGCTCAACTCGTCGGAGTCCCAGACACCATCCAGATCGAGCCTGCGAAGATCAACAAAGACACCAAGGAAGTTGCCTTCAAAGTCATCACCACCGACAAATCTCCCGTCGGCAAGCAAGGCAATCTTTTCGTCCAGGTCGATGTTCCTGTCGAAGGCGGCACCACACTGCATCGCATCGCCATTGGCTCCATCCTACGCATCGACGCCCCACGCAAAGCTCCTGCCGCAGCTCCAAAACCCGTCGTCGTGGCTGAGGCCAAGCCCAAAGAGGCACCAAAACCGGCCGCCCCGAAGCCACTTTCCCGTCTGGAACAGCTCCGTCAGGAAGCTGCTGGTGGGAAGTAAGGTGCTGCTGAAATAAATTTTCAGCTATGCATCCGGTCAGGAAAAGTCAGCGTTCTTCCGCCGCCGATCCCACTTCACACGGGGATCGGCGACCCCAAACGCCAATTTCTTCCTGATCATCATGACCTGTCTCTTGCCCACGCCAGCCGTCGTCTGGAATCGTTCCAGGACTCCTTTTGCTGTCTTACAGTCCGATGCGCGTCTGTCAGCCAGGGCTACATGGCCTGATTCGTCTGCCGCCCCTCATTTCAAGACAAGCGCCATTCCGAGTCATGACACCGAGCGCCGGATCGATGTAGCGCTGCTGCAGCGCATGGGGGAGGGTGATATGGAGGCCATGGGACTCTTCTATGATCGTCATGGTTCCTGCCTTTACGGGCTCGCGCTGAAGATGCTGCGAGATGAGCAGGACGCTCAGGATGTGCTTCAAGACACTTTGATCACGCTCTGGAACAAGGCCTCCAACTACGATCCTGAACTGAGCAGCCCACTTTCCTGGGCGGTCATGCTGCTACGGCATCGGGCTATCGACCTTATGCGTTCCAGTGAGCGGCGGCAAAAGAAGCTGGAACGCACACGGGCGGAGTTTTATCTTTCTGCCAACGTTGATGACCTCTCTGCTGGCGAGCCTCTCCGTCGTGAATTGCGGCAGACGGTTCGTCAGGCTCTTTCCCTTCTTCGACCTGAGAAACGTCGAGTACTGGATCTGGCCTTTTTTAGTGACCTGAGCCATGTGGAGATCGCTGAGCGTCTAAGGCTGCCACTGGGAACTGTGAAAACAGTCATTCGCCGCAGCTTGATAGAGCTTCGTCACCAGCTCCAGCCTGCCATCTGAAATGATAAAACTCCCTCCGCAGCATGGAAGGATGCCACCTTTGGTCTTGTTGCAGACGTTAGCTTCAGCCAATACGAATGCTGATGTTTTCCGACCTGCGCGCTTCTTCAATCATCGACTCTACATCGAAGTCGGGAGGTTTTTTTTCGCGCTTGGGCTTGCCGTTTTTTGCAGCATGAGCCTAGCCACGGACATCGCTGCCGGTTTTCCCGGCCCCACGGATGAGGAATTGCTCCAGCAGATGGCTCGAGGTGATGAATCGGCGCTCGGCGCTTTCTATGATCGCCATTCAACACTGCTTTATTCCATTGCCATCAAGATCGTGGGAGACGTGCACGAGGCAGAGGAAGTTTTGCAGGATGGTTTGAGGCAAGTGTGGAAGCGGGCAGCGCTCTACGATGCTTCATTGGGGCAGCCACTGAGCTGGGCCGTGGTCATCATCCGGCACAAGGCCATTGACCGGATGCGTGCGCAGAAGCGTCGGAGTGATGGTCTCGCACGTTTGGCCGAAGCGGCTCTCGTGGACCTGCCCTCTGATGCCTCCGCAAGTGCTCAAGGTCATGCCTGCGAAGGTGCTGTCTCACGTCTGCATGGCGCACTGGGCGGACTGCCCCGCGAACAAACGGTGGCTATTGAACTGGCCTTTTTCAAAGGTATGTCCCAGACTGAAATCTCCACCCATCTGGGAGTTCCTCTCGGCACGGTGAAAGCGCGCATCCGGCGTGGCATGATCGCCCTGCGGGATGCCTTGGAGGACCAGCTATGATTTGTAAAACGCTCGAACAACTCGCGATCGGAAATGCGCTCGGCACTCTCAATGCCGATGAGCGGGCGCAGTTTGAGCGTCTGCTGGCCGCTTATCCCGGCCAGAAGGCGGAGTCGGCGGCTTACATCGACACGGCGGCGATGATGGCTCTGGCGGCGAGCCCGCGTGTGGCACCACCAGAGGATCTCAAGGCTCGTCTCCTCTCCAATTTGCCGAAGCAGGATCTCTTAGAAGATCATCCACCTGTGGAGCCCAAGTCATTTAGCGCCTGGCTGAAATCCCGTTACTTCGGACTTTTGCGACCATTCCTCACTCTGCCTGAGTCTGTGAAAGCTCAACTTGAGGGCATCGACAAGACTCCCCGGTTTACTGATCCTGAGCAGATGCCCTGGATGCCGACTGGTGTGCCTGGCTTCCGCAAAAAGTTGATCCGTGATGAAGAGACCTTCCGCATCGAGCTCGTTCAGGTCGATGCTGGAGCCAGCATCCCTGATCACGACCATGCAGGCACGGAAGATATCTATCTTTTGTCAGGCCATCTTCAGACCCAGGGACGTTTGCTCGGTCCAGGTGACTTCATGCACTTCGCTCCGGGCAGTCATCATGATGAAGCTTTTTCCATGGATGGCTGCCATGCGCTGATGATCATCAGCAAACCGCCTCCTCCACCCAAAATTGCGAAGATGGAGATGGCCTGAGCCGAATTCAGCTCAGTTGGATTTACTTGGTCGCAGCCACGCTTGCAGTGCCGAGTTCAGTCAGAATTCGTGCCGCATGAGGAGCGTGCAGCGGATGAAAACGTGAATTCAAACTCAGCGCGCGGGAGAGCTGGTTTCGGGCTTCCGGAAGGTCGCCCAGAGCACGGGCAATCAGACCCGCGTGGTAATGAATCGAGGCTTCAGGTGTGCCGATGGCAAGGACCCGACGAATGGCTCGGCGGGCATCTTCCAACTTGCCTGCTTTCAAGCTGGCCCAGGCATAGGTGTCGAGTTCCTGGCCATTGCCACTGTCGCGGTGTTCGGACGCGAGCTGGAGTGCTTGATCTGGATAAAGGTCATGATCCGCGTAGTAACGGGCCATTTGGGTATGATCATGATTTCCAGCAGCGCGCTGGCGTTCATGGAGACGCTCGATGCGTTCGTGACAATTCGCCGCTTCGGAGCTGCGGCCTTGAGATTGATGCAGATCGCCGAGGGCCACGAGGGCTTCGTGTTGCTCACCGGTGGAGAGGATTTGCTCGAAGATGGTTGCCGCCTCGGGCTCACGATGTAGTGCGGTAAGTATGTGACCGTGCATGAGTCGGAGAGCCTGATGCTTAGGGCAGAGCTTTAGGCCTTCTCCGGTGGTTTGCAGAGCTGGTAAAAGCGCCCCTTCATGAAAAAGCATGTGCGCCAATCGAGTGCGGCACCAGGCGGTGTTTTCCGCATGAGTGCCACCAGCAGCGATAGCCTTACCCATGAGCCAGCGGGCCTTTTTCGAATCTCCTGTGAACCAAAGCAGCCATGCTGCACGGCTGTAGGAAGAGAGGTCGGGGCGCGCATCCATCATCGCCTGATAGGACTCGAAGGCACGGTCGAGATCACCTAGTTCCAGCGCTGCGTCGCCGATGATGCCATGCGAAGTGGGGTTTTGCGGATCAAGTGCCAGGGCCTCGCGTGCCCAGCGTACACTTTGTGGGAAGTCATGAAGTCCGCCCCAGACCCACGCGAGACCATTGAGTGCTTCGACATTCTGCGGGGCTCTTTGATGAGCCAAGGTATAAGCTGCCTCGGCGTGGGCATACCACAGGGCATCGCCTGTGTCGCGTTGCTTCTGGGCGATGATGTCTCCTAGTCGGCACCAGACTTCGGCATCGTCGGCGCGACTCCGAGCTTTTACGATGGTCTGAAGAACGAGCACGTCAGTGGCAGTGGCGACCTTGATCTCAGCGAGGAGCCGCTCAAGCACCTGTTCCGGCGCGAGAGATGTCTGCACGACAGGTTCTGCTTTCGGCATCGCAGAGCCTTGGCTCAAGAGTGCGGCCACGATGAGGAGGAATCCAGGCACAAGCAACGCTTTAGCAAGTAGGGAGGCAGACATAAGGGGTGACAGTGAGCAGACGGTTAAAATAAAGAAGCGCACCCGTGACTCCAAGGGGAGCGAGTCACGAGTGCGCATGGTTCGCAGGCGTCACGGAGCGCTCTTACGAGAGTCTTTGCTGTTGTTCGGGCCAGCGTGTGGCGTGGCAGCGTAGGGGAAGGTACGGTTATAGACCTGATCGTTGGCGGAGACATTGTCCCCGACGACGGTGATCGTGCTGAAAGTGGGTCCACTGGCCACAGCGGTGAGAGCGATGTCCACTACGTCGTCACCGAAGCGGCGTCCGTTCGGCCAGCCGGAGGGGATCTGGTTGCCCTTGCCGTCCGCCACGGTGTCGCCGCCGATGAAGCTGAGACGGTTGAACCCTTCATCGCCGGCCACGCGCACCGGACCCGTGGTGGTATTGACCCGGATGACATCAGGAATGTACACGGCGCGCAGATCAGCGCGATTGGTCGTGACAAAGCTGGTGCCAAAGACGGTGTTAATCAGCACGGCGACTTCGGGATTCAATGCATACTTGGCGAAGAGCGAAGCATCCGTGGTTGGTGCTGAACGATTGTATAAATCCTTGCCCGCCATGGCCACGAGCACCTCATTGAAGATAGGATTGGCAAGACGGTTCACCTGCACGAAGGGGTTTTTACGGACGACTGCCTGGCCCCCAGGACGGATGGTAACGCTTGGACGGCTGACGCTGGCATAAACGCCCACTCCTTCACCTTCAGGTTGGAGAGCGCCTGTGTATTTGATCTTCGGAAGCTGGCTCACTGGGATAACGATGCCGTAATGCAACACGTTGAATCCTTTGAATCCGTCCACTCCATGTCCGTCCTGGCCTAGGCCATCGGCGAGGCTGCCGTTATTATCCAGAATGCGGGCATCTAGAAGGTCAAAGATAGCTGGTGTATCCGCATAGAAGCCATCCTCACGAGGTCCGGCAAAGGTGCTGATACCGCTCGGCAGATCATAAACTGTCTGCTTGGTGTAGGCATCCAGAGCCTCGCGTGAGGTGGCTCCAGAGATGGCGCGTCCAGTCATCGGGTCATTGTAGGACGGCGTTGTTCTGGCGCCGACATTAGGTGGTGCCACCTTGAGATCACGGCCTATCTGAGCGCCGCTGCGCACCAGGGTGTAGGTCTGTGTGTAGTTCTGACGCGCATCACCGACGGTCTGGATCGGTCCGATCTCGGTGCCACGGCCGTAAGAAAGGATGGTGCTCGGGTTTTTTAGCCCGGGGCCGCCCGTTGGAGCGGCGGCGGAGAAACGGAAGTCATACTTTTGCAGAGAAGCGCCAGTGACCGGGTTGGCGATGTGAATGGAGTAAATAGCATCATCAGCGAAGCGGTCGTAGATCACGCCGTCTCCAGGCTCGGAAAAAGGCCGCACGCTCACCTCGACGACTAGCACTTTTTCGCCCGAAGGCCGCTGGCGGATGAAGGCATAGACATCCGTGAGATTGGCCTGCGGGTCCTGTTTGATCAAAGGCGCATCACTATGGCTGGAAGCGTGAATGTTGGCAGCACCCATCATGGCAGAAGCCAAGACGAGCATTGTGCCGCGCCCGAAAATGGATCTGGTCAGGCGGCACCAAGGTTGATGGGAAATGATGATGGTTTTCATAGTTGTAGTGGGTCACTGCCGATCTCGAAGCATGAGCCTCTTATCTCGGAAGGTCTCTCTGTGATGCGTCATCACCCTCCAACTGGATTCAAATCCACCATTTTTACCTTGGCGCTCAGGGCAGTTGGGAAAGAGTTTTTCCGAATTTGTGAAAAAACGCCTCTCAAGTGCGTAGATTCCCCAGCTTGAACCGTCACCCCCTCATGACATCCCCCCTCCGTCATCCCCTCCTGCTTAGCTCTGCCTTCCTATCAGTGGCTGGAATTGGCTTTGGTAATCCCGCGCCTGCTACAGCGCCTGCGCATGTTGATTTCGCCAAAGTGCAGGCCGTACTCGAAGCGAAGTGCCTCGAATGCCACAACCCCTCCAAGGTGAAGGGCGAACTCCTCATGGACACTGCCGAGGCTATGCTCAAAGGTGGCGAAGGCGGCCCTGCACTCGTCCCAGGCAAGCCCGACGAAAGCTCCATCATCAAGCGCGTCGTACTCGCCGCTGATCATGACGACATCATGCCTCCGAAAGGTGGCCCTCTCGCAGCGGATGAGGTTGCTTTGCTCAAGCAATGGATCGCTGAAGGTGCCAAGTGGCCCCAGGGCCTTGCCCTTCGCTACAAATCACCCGCTGAGCAAAAGGCGCTGGCCGCACTGAACGAGAAGCTTCCTGCGCTCACGAAGGTCGAGATCTTCCCGGATAAATACACCCTCGAAACTCAGCGCGATTCGCACCGTGTGATCGTCATGGCCACCTTCAGTGATGCCACCACGCGCGATGTGACCCGCTTCTCAAACCTTCGTGTCGCCGACAGCAATGTCGCCAAGCTCGAAGGTGATGTTTTGAAGCCTGCTGCTGATGCTGGAAGCACTGAGGTCATCGCTGATATCGGGGGCCAGACCATCAAGGCATCCGTCGCAGTTAAGGATGGTAAGAAAGATCGCCCAATATCCTTCCATCTCGATGTCATGCCAGTCTGGCTGCGCGGTGGCTGTAACCAGGGTGGCTGCCATGGCGCAGCGCGAGGTAAAGATGGCTTCCGCCTTAGCCTCTTCGGCATGGACCCCGATGGCGACTATATCCGAATCACTCGTGAGATGGTTGGTCGTCGAGTCAATCTTGCCATTCCTGAGGAGAGCACACTCGTTGAAAAAGCAATCGGTGCCGTTCCACATACCGGAAACCAGTGCTACACGCCAGAGTCAAAATACAATAAGGACATCCTTGAGTGGATCAGCAATGGCGCTCAAAACGACCAGCCAGGCTACGCCAAAGTCACTGGAATCGAACTGTTCCCGAAACAGATCGTTCTGGAAGGTGCTGGTAACACACAGCAGTTCACCGTTCGCGCCACCTACTCTGATGGCACCGACCGCGATGTGACAGACCTAGCGCTCTTCATGTCGAACAACGACCCGACTGCGACGATTAACAAAGAAGCCCTTGTAACCAGTGGAGATCGCGGCGTCGCCTTTGTTCTCGCTCGTTTCGACGTTTACAGCGTAACCTCGCAGGTCCTCGTCATTCCTGACAAGCTCAAATATGAGCGTCCGAAACTCGCAGAAACGAACTACATCGACCAGCACGTCGATGAAAACCTTCACAAGTTGCGCATCCTCCCCAGCGGCATCTGCACCGACGAAGAATACGTCCGCCGCGCCTACATCGACGTCATTGGCATGTATCCGCCGCCTGCCGATATCCGAGCCTTCCTCGCTGACCAGAATCCAAAGAAACGTGAGGCGTTGATCGATAATCTGACTCAGCGCAAAGAGTTCACCGAACTCTGGGTCATGAAGTGGGCTGAGTTGCTGCAGATACGTTCTGCCATCAATAACAACCAGCCGCCCTTCTACAAAAATGCTCTTCTCTATTACAACTGGATTGCTGACCGCATCGGCAAGAATGTCCCTCTGGATGAGATCGTGAAAGAATTGGTCGCTTCCACTGGCGGCACAGTTTCAAGCCCAGCAGTGAACTTTTATCAAACTGAGGTCGATCAGCTCAAGCTTACCGAAAATATCGCCCAGGTCTTTATGGGCATGCGCATCCAGTGCGCCCAGTGCCATAACCATCCTTTTGACCGCTGGACGATGGACGATTACTACGGCTTCAAAGCTTTCTTTGCTCAAATTGGCCGCAAGCAGACTGACGATCCTCAGGAAGTTATCATTTATAACAGCAAAGGGGGGGAATCCCGTCACTTCCTGACCCAAGCCGTCATGAAGCCGAAATTCCTCGGTGGAGAAACTCCCGAAATCAAACCCGGCGAAGACCGCCGCAAGATTCTTGCTGAGTGGATCGCCTCCCCACAGAACCCCTTCTTCGCCCGCAATATCTCGAACATCGTCTGGGCTCATTTCTTCGGTGTTGGTATCGTCGATCCGGTCGATGACGTCCGCGTTTCCAACCCTCCGTCCAATCCTGAGCTTCTCACCGCCTTGGCGAAGAATCTCACCGATTATAAATACGACTTCCGTCGCTTTGTGAAGGATATTTGCACCTCAATGACCTACCAGCGTAGCACGAAGGTCAATGAGACCAACGCCAGCGATAAGAAGAACTTCTCCCACGCTCTCGTTCGTCGTGTGCGTGCTGAGATCCTGCTGGATGCCATCTCACAGATCACTGAAACTCCAAACAAGTTCCAGGGTCTCCCCCTCGGTGCGCGTGCTGTTCAGATCGCCGACGGTGCTGTTAGCAACTACTTTCTTACCACCTTTGGTAGAGCAAAGCGTGAATCCGTTTGCTCATGCGAAGTCAAGATGGAGCCCACATTATCCCAGGCACTCCATCTGATGAACGGTGATGCGGTGAATGATCGAATCAAGCAGGGCAGGGTGGTTGCGAAGCTTATCGCAGAGAAAAAGACCGATCGCGAGATTGTCGATGACATTTACCTCCGCGTCTTTGGCCGCCTGCCGAAAGACAAGGAATGGGCTACCATTCAGCAAACACTTGCCAATGCAGCTGATCAACGTCAACAAGCCCTAGAAGACGTGTTCTGGGCGCTGATGAACTCCAAAGAGTTCTACTTCAATCATTGATAGGTACGATATTTAACTTCTGACTCGAAAGCGGACGGAAGCGTCCGCTTTCTTGTTTTTAGCCGAGATCTCACTACCAAACCGCATGCGCATCATCCACACCGCAGACTGGCATCTCGGCGCTCGACTCGTCGAGCGTGATCGCCTGCCGGAGCATGCTGCGTTTTTCGACTGGCTCATTGAGACGCTCTATTCCGAGAAAATCGACGCTCTGCTTGTCAGCGGCGATGTTTTTGATGCCGCGAACCCGCCGCAGGAAGCTGTGGCGCTCTACTTCGACTTCCTGAAGCGCCTCGCCGACCTCAAAACCGTGAAGGCCATCATCACCGGCGGCAATCACGACTCCGCCTCCCACCTTAATGCCCCGCGAGAGCTGCTGCGCCGCTTTGATGTGCATGTCTTCGGCCATGCAGGGGACAACCTCGTCGATCTCGGTGGAGCCGTCGTGGCCGCCGTGCCTTTCCTGCGCGAGCGGGACCTCCGCCAGTCCGGCGCTGGCGACACACTTGGCACCGTTCATGAGCAAGTCCGCGTCGCCATCCGGGATCACTACGCCACTCAGCTTACCGCTGCCCGCCTGCTAGCGAAGGGCCGCCCCATCATCGCCATGGGCCACCTGACCGTCCTTGGTGCCACCACTAGCGAGAGCGAGCGCAATATCCACATCGGCAATCTTGGCTCCATCGGTGCGGATGTCTTCACTGGCTTCGATTACACCGCCCTCGGACACCTTCACCGTCCGCAACGTGTCGCTGGGCAGCAAACCATCCGCTACAGTGGCTCCCCCATCCCCCTCAGCTTCTCCGAAGCCTCCGATGCGAAGTCCGTCGTCCTTCTCGACACTCAAAATTATTCCCCTGCCAGTATTCCTTTGCCATCCGACGGATCAAATTCGGAAGGTAATGGTGGCAGAGGAATGGATCAAATTGTTATCCGACCCGTCTCAATTCCCACGACTCGCGTCCTCATCCGAGTAAAAGCAGACCGCGCCACACTCGCTGCCGACCTTGCCCAAGTGCCCGCTGGTGCCTGGGCGGAGGTCACTGTGAAGCTTGATAGTCCCGAACCACTCCTCGATCGGCAAGTCCGTGATGCAGCCGCTGGTCGCTTCGAAGTGCTGAAAGTCCTCGCCGACTTTCCTGTGCACGAAACTTCCTCCTGGCAGCTAAAGGCCTCAACTCTCCACGATCTCCAGCCTCGGGATGTATTCCGCGAGCTATTAAAGGAAAACCAGCTCCAAGGAGAGGATCTCTATGCGGTGTTTGAAGAGCTTCTGGCTTCTATGGAGGCAAAAAATACTGACCAAACTTTGCAGGGCGTCGTGTGACTGACTTGCCAGAAGTCTTTCTTAGCGAACAACCAAGTCTCAAGCTCCAGTAGCGGCCTCGATCTTTACCGTGATGTCATCAAAGTAGATGGGTGTCTGTGAATAAGGCGTTCCCCATACACCGGCCTTTCCCTGGCCTTTCAGACCTTTGTCCTCTACCTTGATTGTTGCCTCGGTGGGTTCCGCTGCATCTGTGCTCCAGACTTTTCCGGTGATTAGCCAGGCATCGTCTTTTCCGCGTTTGGCTTCGAGTTTTAACTTCAGCCAGGCGTCACTCGTCCATGAAAAGGGGACGCTGGCGGCGACCACATCCGATTTCACCAATTCGAGCTGCTTTTTGGCTGCATTGACGAGGAGTCGGTAGCCGCTCATCCCGTGGACGCTGACTCCGAATTTGGGCACGCTGCGCGCGCGTTTGCTGGCAAAGACCCGTGCCTCAATACTCGCTTCTCCTGCTGCGGAACTGGCGACTTGAGCGCAGGCGTCGGTGAGTTCAGCGCCAGGGTCGATGACGATGGCTTTATTTCCATCTTTGGCGGCGATTTGGATCTTTCCTTCGACAATGAAAACCTCCTTCGGCACTTCTCCTTCGGGCCATTCATCGGAGTTGATGGTGAAAGTCTTCAGCTCAGCTGCATGAGCCAGGGCAGAGAGCATGAGGAGGCTGGCAAAAACGGGCTTGTTCATCGGGTCGAAGTTAGGAGGACGGAGGGGACTTGCAAATCAGAATCAACCTCCTGCGCTTTCGCGTCAGGAGGTTTTCACTCTGCATGAGATCGATGCAATCAGCGGAACGTGATCATGCCACCGCTCTCGCGACAGCGGCGGCGGTGATGTCGAGTTCCTTGAAGACGGTATTTCCTGGGGCGCTGATGCCAAAGCGGTCGATGCCAATGATCTGGCCCTGGGTGCCGACGTATTTCCACCAGAGGCCGGAGACACCGGCTTCGATGGCGACACGTTTCGTTACTGCGGCTGGAAGAACAGACTCGCGATACTCCGCGCTCTGGCGGTCGAAGATCTCGAAGCATGGCAGACTGACGACACGGACGCCGGGCTTGCCCTTGGCACCTTCGACGGCGTGCTGCACTTCCGAACCTGTGGCGATGACGATGGCCTCCAGGGGCGCGGTTTCTTTCACGAGGATGTAACCACCTTTGAGCGTTCCTTCACGGCGAGCCGCAGCGCTGGCATGGCCCTGATGCGGAAGATCCTGGCGGCTGAGGGCGAGTAAGGTCGGGCCGTCCTTTCGGCTAAAGGACGCTGCAAAGGCTGCTGCTGCTTCTTCTGCATCGCCTGGGCGTATGACGTCGAGATTCGGGATGACACGGAGGCCGCTGACGGTCTCCACAGGCTGGTGCGTTGGGCCGTCTTCGCCGACGCCGACGGAGTCGTGCGTGAAGATGTAGGTGACAGGCAGCTTCGCCAGGGCGGCAATGCGGATGCTTGGGCGCAGGTAGTCGGCAAAGACAAGGAAGGTGGCGCCGCTGGCGAGGAAAAGTCCGTCGTAGGCGAGGCCGTTCAAGATGGCTCCCATGGCGTGCTCACGGATTCCGAACCAGATGTTACGGCCTGTATTGTTGGTAGCGCTATAGTCGCCCAGTCCAGTGAGATAGTTCTTGGTGGAGCCAAATAGGTCGGCGCTACCGGTGACGAGGTGTGGTACGACTTTGGCGATGTGATTGAGAATTTCGCCGCCGCTGTTGCGGGTGGCGGCTTTGCCCTCGGAGGGATACTCTGGCACGACTTTGAGCAAATCCTCGGCGCTGATGCTGCCGTGGCGGGCAGTGTCGAGCTGGGCGGCGAGTTCAGGATTGGCGGCGCTCCAGGCGGTGAAAGTGGTGGTCCACTCGGCATGAGCGGCGGCGCGTTTGCCTTTGAGGTCGGCAAAGTAGGCTTTCACTTCGTCGCTGACATAGAAGTGGGCACCTTCCGGCAGGCCCAGTCCCTTCTTGGCGGCATCGACAAACTTTGCCCCACCCTCGCCATGGCCTTTGGCAGTGCCGGCCACTTCGGGGATACCTTTGCCGATGATGGTTTTGGCGATGATGATTTTGGGTTTGCCGTTGTCGGTCTGCTTTGCGGTTTCGATGGCGCCGAGGATGGCGTCGAGGTCGTGGCCGTCGATGGTCACGGCATCCCAGCCGATGGCTGTGTAAAGAGCGGCGACATCTTCGCTCTGCGTGATCTTCGCCATGGCATCGAGCGTCACATCGTTCGAGTCATAGATGAGGATGAGGTTATCCAGCGCGTTATGGGCGGCAAAGGAGACGGCCTCACGTGCCACGCCTTCTTGCAAGCAGCCGTCGCCAGCGAGGACGATGACGTGGTTGTCGATGATGGTGTGCGCGTCAGTGTTGTACTTCGCGGCGGCCATTTTGCCAGAGAGTGCATAACCCACAGCATTGCCCACGCCCTGGCCGAGGGGGCCTGTGGTGGACTCGACGCCTGGGGTTTCATGAAACTCGGGATGCCCGGGCGTGATGGAATGCAGCACTCGGAATTTCGAGACATCGTCAATGCTGACTTCGTAGCCGCTGAGATGCAGCCAGGAATAGATAAACATGGAACCGTGACCGGCGCTGAGGATGAAACGGTCGCGGTTCAGCCATTTCGGATCGGCAGGATCGAAACGCAGAGACTGACCGAAGAGTACAGCTCCAATCTCCGCTGCGCCGAGCGGCAGGCCGAGATGACCGGAGGAACACTTGTGGACGGCATCCATGGCGAGACCACGGGCTTCATTGGCGGCTTGGGCGAGTAGGGCTTTGTTCATGAGCTGAGATTAAACGGACGAAGTGTTGAAAGCGCCAGAGGCGGCCAGGCGCGGGGGCTGTTCTCTTACTGGTAGGAGGGTAGGATTCAAGGTCGAATCGCCATATCAACCTTCCTGGAAAGCAGTCCTCACTCCCCGCTCCATAGTTTCCCATGCTTCAGCCATTCCCCTAAAAGATCACGGAAGGCTTTTACCGAGGGGCTGAGTTCGTCTGGGTTCCAAACCATGACGAGGGGGACACTGTGTTCAGGTGTCACTGGGATGTAGCGCAGTCTGGGAGGCATGGAGGATGCTGCTACACTATCTGTAGCGATGCCAATCCCAGACCCGGCTTCGACATAAGTCAGCACAGTGCCCATGAGACTTGGACTTTGTGAGATGCGCGGGGCAAAACCAGCAGCTCGGCACGCGGCGAGGATCTCATCATGCAGGCCCACTCCTTCACGCCTTGCCAGCACGATGAGCGGCTCCTGGGATAGCGCTTTCCAAGCGATGGATTTTTTCTCAGCCAGAGGATGATCCATACGCACCACGATCCCGAGCGGCTCCTGCCGCAGGAGCAGGGTGCTCAGCGCGCGCTCGCCATGGCCTGGCACGGGCCGCGTGAGAGCCACGGAGAGGCGGCCTTTCGCTACCATCTCCCACACGCGCTCGGGCGTGCGCTCTTCAAGATGGACGGACACTTTCGGGAAACGCTGCCGGTATTCCGCCAGCAAACGGCCAAGGAAGCGCTGTGTCGGTGGTCCGATGTAACCGAGCCGCAGTTCGCCTTCCTCCCCCGCGGCGGTACGTTTCACCCGGCGTAGGGATTCATCCAGCCGCTCCAGCACCACCGCTGTCTCTCCGAGTAAAACGGTGCCCACAGGTGTTAGCGACACTGTGCGGCGGTTGCGATCCAGGAGTCGTGCACCGAGATCCTGCTCCAGTTCCTGCACCGCACGGGAAAGCGCCGGTTGGGCGATGCGCAGGCGCCGAGCCGCCTTCGAGAAGCTCAGCTCCTCGGCCACGGCCTGAAAGTAACGCAGATGACGGAGATCCATGCCTCCTTTTTAGATGCCGGGCGGAGGTCTGACAACTCCCACAGTTGCCAGAAGCCTGAACTTTGCCCACAGTCGCCCATCATGACACGCCCTGAAGCCATCCAGCAAATCCGCGACGCCGCGAAGACCATCGCCCTCCAAATGATGAAGATCCACCCAGCCCTTCCGCACCTAAAGGACGAGGAAACGATGAAGGACAGCCTGAAGGCTCTCCACGAGATGACCGTGCACCTAGAGACGATCAAAAAGAAGATCGGTCGCCTGGAGAAGCAGGACGACAGCACGTTGCTTTGATCGGTTGACTCACTGGATCTTACCTCAGCCAGCGTTCCACGGCTGTACATTGTAGCTTGCACTTTCTTTCCACATCCTGAGCCTGAAGAATTTCTTTCGCGACTCCGCACACTTCAGTCTTTTCGTTCGCTGGAGCGCTGTTGTAACAGTCGAAAATGTTGTGAAGGTCAAACCAGTTCCCTGCCGGAGTTCCCACTTTGTAGCCCACTAAGAACGAGCCGCCATTTAATGCGCTCCATTTTTCTGAATCAGGCCGCAATCCAAGTTCGTTACGAATCCAATCTGACATGGGGGAAGCCTCCTCTTTAAATGGAGAAACTTGAGTCCCCATCCAAGTAAAGCAGGACCTCACTCGACAAGTGTCATGAGACATTTCGTGCCGTTGCCCCGCCGGAAGGACCACCGATAGCGTGACTAGGTCGTGTTTGAAAACCCTCAACAGCCATAGCGAAGCCAATCGATGACGGACGCAAATTGAATGAGAGCGAGGTAGTGGGAGGCAAGTTTATCG
>JAGKWZ010000380.1 GCA_021151605.1 Verrucomicrobiaceae bacterium | reverse complement strand
GGTCCGCCTTCAGCCTCCGGGAGCGCTTGATCATGCACATGGGAGCGCTGGGGAAGGTCTTGCCGGGATCACGAAAGCTCCTCAAACTGTCATGCGAGACCTTCGAGGCACAGGTCTGAATTTCTGGAATTCCGCGATATGAAACACCTGACACCATTGGACAACAAAGGAGCTGTTCAGTACTGAGAAGCTTTCTTGATTTCAAGTTTAAATGCAATGCCACTGGTTGGCTCGTGGGTTCAAACGATGTATTGCGGCTCGATAGTGCCTGTGATAAGAACGACATGAATATCATGAATACCTCCTCCCTTCCATGCCCTGTTCTTGAGTCCCTAGAACCTCGTCTTGCGCCTGCCGGAACGGTCGTCCTGACCACGGCTGGCGGCGTACTCACCATCACGGGCGACGCCTCCAACAACGTCATTGATATCAATGATCTGCCCACGACCGGGCAGTGGAGCATTGATGATAATGGCAGCGCCACCAATTTCATCCTCAACGGTGTCGCGGTCGGCAACAGCTTCAACATCGCCGCCCAGACGACCATCAAAATGACTCTCGGGGATGGTGATGATGACGTGTTTATCACCCCTTCCGGCACGCCGAGTTCCCTGCTGATCCCCGGCGGGCTGACGATCAACGCTGGCAAGGGCAATGACGACATCTCCATTGGCAGTCTTTCCTCCACTCATCGCCTGCTGATCGGGGCGGTCACCGTGGATCTGGGGGAGGGCAATGACACCTTCGGCACGACCCTGGCCGGCGTTTATTCCGGGGCCGTGAAAATCCTGGGCGGCGTGGGGGATGACACCGTCAGCATCCTCGGTGCCTCATCCACCGCGGATCAAGTCTTTCAAAAGGGCCTGACGGTGGACCTCGGGCTGGGCGATGACACTTTCACCGCCTCCGTCAGCCGCCTCGCCGTCACTGGTGCCCTCACGATCACGGCGGGAGGCGGGGTCGGCACCACCCCTCTGATCAGGCTGATCTCTCCCCAGACGAGGGTGGACGGAGCGGTGAAGATCAGCGCGGCTTCAGGCGATGCCACCATTGAGATCGGGGACAGTACGGCAGACTCCTTCCATTTCGCCGCCGGTCTCAAGATCAACGGTGGCACCGGCAACGACATTGTCCGCTTCGAGGGCGACCAGACCCATGTGGGTGCCGTGGTCGTGGACCTGAAGGATGGCGTCAACACCACCACCCTGGACGCCAACAGCACCCTGGCCGCCAACGCCTTCTCGGTCATCGGCACAGCAGGCAATGACAGCTTCCTCCAGGATGACGGCAGCAAAATGATCATCAATACCGCCCTCACGCTCAGCCTGGGCAACGGCAGCAATGACTGGAAGGCCGACCCGATGGCCGAGCTGACCGCAGGAAGCGTGGTTTACAATGGCGGCACCGGCAACGAGCTCATCAACTATGCCGGGGCCAGCTTCCGCGTGCTTGGCGGCATGACCCTGAGCCTGGGCACGGGTGGCACCGGAGACGTTGACCTCGCCCCGACCGTTTCAGGCTATGTCGGCGGCATCCTCGGCCTCAATGGTGGCGCGGGGAATGACGACATTGACATTAACAGCCCTGACATCCGCATCGGCGGCGGCCTGAAGGCTGCCCTGGGCGCAGGGTCCAACGTCCTGGACACGGTCGGCGCCCTGTTGCAAATCGCGGGCGGCTTCAGTTACGTCGGCGGAGCGGGTCAGGACCAGGTGAACGTCACCAACGACCTCTTCCTGGCCGCCAAGGCTGTCACCTTCTCCGGTGGTGGTTCAACGGGCGACGACTATCTCTACCTCCGCCCCGTGGATGGCACCGTCGGATCGGTGAGCTACACGGGCGGCGCTGGCACGGACTACCTCGTGCTCGGCGAGACGTCCGGTGCAGGCACCAACCGCCTCACCATCAACGGCGCGGTGACGGGATCAGGCGGCACCGGCATAGGCTGGGCTTATGTGGTGGACACCTACATCCATGGCAACTACTCCTTCACCAATGCCAGTGCCGCAACCGAAGGCGAGGCCGTTATCTTTGCAGAATCCACCTTCAATGGCCTGGTCAATGTCACGCTGGGAGCAGGCACTTCCACGACCATCATCAGTGACGTGTTTGTTCGCGGTAATTTCACCCTGAATACCGGCGCTGGCGTTGACAATGTCGGTATTGACACCAGCGCTGGCACCACGCTGAGCAACTGGTTTGGCCTGGTGACCATCAACCTGGGAGCGGGCGCCGACTCCATCGCGATCGGCACCAACCCCGTCGTCGCCAACGCGGGCAACAACTTCTTCCGCAACGTCAAGGTGGATGGCGGCGCCGATGCGGACATGTTCACGGTCGCGCAGCCCGGCAGCAACACCTACCACGCCGGCTCCACCCTCACCCAGTTGAACTTCCCATAATCAAGCGCCGTCCGCCCGTCTGAGACTTTCTCTTGGACGGGCGGGTGCCAGGCCTCAAAAGCAACGAAGCCCCAGGCTTTTTTGTTGATCAGAACCTGATGGCGATGGCTCAGGAAGCCGAGGCCGGAATCTCTTCCGCCGTGGTTTCCGCTGCCGCTGTTTTTGAAACCGGGAAGCCACCCCAGGAAGATTGGCCATCCGGTCTCAGCTGATCCGTCAGGTCGTGTCCGCTGCGTGAAAGCGGATCAAACTGCAACGTGAGACCGCTTGAAGCGAGCCTCTGAATATCTGGAGATCCACCCTACAGAATGTAGCGCATCATCTGAGTTACGCGGCACGGGCTTGTTTTGGCGCGGGCAGGACGCCTGCACCCCACTGCAACCCTGCTGAATCCGCCTTGGCTCAGCAGGCGTTGTCTGAGTCATGGCTCACACAACCCTTCATCCAACCCTTGTCGCTGCCTGCGGGCTTGTTTTATGTTTTTCCACGGATGCCAAGGAAGTGGATGAAACGACTGCGGTGCGGGTGCAATCGATCACGGAGTTTAACGCCAAGGATGGCATGAACTGGCAGGTGGTGAACGATGGCGTGATGGGCGGACTGTCCGAGGGCAAACTGACGCCGAACGATGCCGGGACGTTGCGGTTTAGCGGCATGCTATCGCTGGAGAACAACGGCGGCTTTTCGACCTTCCGCAGTGGCGATTTGAAATTGGACCTTAGCGACGCTCTCGGACTGCTAGTGCGTGTGAAGGGCGATGGCCGCACGTATCAGGTGCGGCTGGCTACGGACGCTCTGTTTCGCGGCATGGAGGTGTCCTTTGCGGCCGAGTTCGCTACCCAAAAGGGCGAGTGGATCGAAGTGAAGGTCCCCTTTGCCGGCTTCAAAGGCAGCTTCCGAGGCCTCGACTTGCCCGAAGAGCGGCTGGATACCTCCAAAGTCCGTCGTGTGAGTATTCTGCTCGGCGACAAGAAGCAGGCCCCTTTTGAGGCGGAGTTCGATTTCATTCGTACGTATAGCGCCGCTGCATCCAAGGGTTGAGGCCGTGAAGGGCGGACGCGCTGCGCGTCCCAAGCCGCCTTGTGCGCGAAGCATCGCCCCTCGAAACACGAATCAGGCCCTCCAAAGCACCCCCGATCCTCAGCCATGATGCGCTCCCGCTTTCTCCAGTTCATGACGGCATTGGCAGCGCTGCCGATTTCGGCCTGCCGAATCCTTCTCACCCAACCGACGCGGCCACTGCGGAAGCTTCAGTTTGACCCCCAAGGGAAGGAGGCGCAGGAGCTGGTGCTACTCCTGCCGGGACGCTTGAGTCCGCCTGAGGAGTTTGTTCAATATGGCATTGTGGACCTTGTACGAAAGGAGCGCCCGCTGGCACGAATCGTGGCTCCGGATCTGCATCTTGGCTATTACATGAAGGGGCTGGCGGATGTCTGCCTGCATGAAGAAATCATAGGCCCGGCTAAAAAGCAGGGGCTGCGAGTGATGATCATCGGCGTCTCGATGGGTGGACTCGGGGCACTCACTTATTCCCTTCGTTACCCTGGGCAGGTGGATGAAATGGGGCTGCTGTCGCCTTTTGTCGGAGAGAAGGAGCTTTTGGCTGAAATCGAAAAAGCTGGCGGGCTGGAGAACTGGAGCAGCCCCGTGGTAACTCCACGTAGCAAGTCAGAGGCACTGCAGAAATTGTGGATGGAGATGAAGCGCCAGTGGCTCTCTCGTTGCGGTCCGCCTTTTGCCATTTCCCTCGTGGTGGGGAAAAGCGACAAACTACTGACCAGCAATCGATTCTTTGCGCGTGCTCTTTTAAAGCCCGATCAAGTGATCGAGATCGAGGGTGGGCACGACTGGGATTGCTGGAGAAGAGGGGTGGAGATCCTCCTTTCGAAATCGAAAGACTGAAGGCAGGTCTGCCAGGGGATAGCTTTTGCCAGTTCAATCAACGACGAACTCGTGTGTAACAACTCTGGAGCCACGGATTATTCCCATGAGGACCGGCATATTGCCGCCCCAAACTCCCTCATGAATCCTGTATCCCGACCTTCGTTGTCCATCTGTTTCAAAGCCATCTCTGCCCTATGAGTTCTCGACCTTCCAAACCTGGTGAGTGGTGGCTCATCGTCAGTTTCTCCTGCGTGCTCATTGCTCCGGTGCTCATCGGCATCACTTTCGAGTCAGACAAAGAGGTAGCCGAGATGAAGAAAGTCGGCGTCGTGGCCGAAGCCGAGGTGATGAGCCGCCGCACTGAGGAGCACACCCATAACAGGAAAAAGGGCCGCACGAGCAGCACCACCAGCTATCTGCTCACGATTTCGTACGACCTCATGTCGAAGAATACCTTCTCTGCCTGGAACGAAACCGGTGCCTACACGCCTTCAAAGTATCCCGCGAAAGGCAGTGGCGAGTTCGAGGTGACGCAGGCTCAATACGAAGCTCTGCCTGAAGGCACGAAGACGATGGCGGCGCATATCCCCGACAAATACAAGTCTCTAAACCTCGCGGAGGAGATGAAGTGGCAGGCATCTGGCGTGCAAAGCATGATCCAGTATGCCATCTCCGGCGTGCTCCTCCTGATCGGAGTCTGGTCAGGTCGGCGCTGGTGGAAGGCGCGGAAAGCGGCGAAGGCTGCACAGTGACAGACTCCCAGTCGCGTTTTACAGCTTCGTCTTTGGCTTCCGCCGCATGAGCGCTGTTTTCGGCGCGAACCATGCCTGAACTCGCCACCACTGGCTGCGCTGGAGGCTTTGAGA
>JAGKWZ010000379.1 GCA_021151605.1 Verrucomicrobiaceae bacterium | reverse complement strand
GCCTCCGGGCCAGCCCCCGTCCCCATTATAGCCGATGAAAGCCGAACTCGTCGAACAAGCCGCCCAGATCATCAAAGATCCGCCCATCCTGATCAACATGGTCTCGAAGCGCGTCAAACAGCTCAACAGCGGTCGTTCCCCGCTCGTGGAGCGTCGTCCTGGCCTTCGTGATGCAGACATCGCTCTGCTGGAGATCATCCACGGCAAGATCAAGATCCAAGACCTGGCTGAATAAGCCCCTCTTCGGGCGGCCACCAACCCCGCCGCCGTATGTCTGACGAAATCGCCACCAACCGAAAAGCGCTCAGGGATTATCAAATCCTCGAACGCTACGAAGCAGGCGTGGAGCTCCGGGGCACCGAGGTCAAATCCATCCGTCAGGGCCGCCTGAACATCAGCGATGCCTTCGCACGAGTCGAGCGCGGCCAAGTCTGGCTCTACAACCTCGACGTCCAGCCCTACGACAAGGCCAACGGCTTCACCCAGCACGAGCCCCGCCGCACCCGCAGGCTCCTCCTGCACAAGCGCGAGATCCTGAAACTCTTCGGCGAAACCCAAATCAAGGGTCTCGCCCTGCCAGTCCTCCGCGCCTACTGGAAAGACGCCCGCGTCAAAATCGAGATCGGCGTCGGTCGCGGCAAAAGCAAAGGCGACCAGCGCCAAGCCGACAAAGAAAAGGCCGACAAGCGCGAAGCCCAGCGCGTCGTCGCCAGCTTCAACGAGCGCGGTCGCAGTTGATTCCATTTTTTCCTCGCCCTCGGCCCACCTACTAGCGCACGTCCGCTTCAGGGGCGATACCACCTTGATCTCGCCTCTTTCGAGATCAGCGAGCTTGGCATAGCCACGAGAAAGCAGCACGAATTCTTATTTACCATAATCTTACGGGCGGAAAGTTGCAGCATTGATATGCAATAATTATAATTATCGCAAATCAGAGATGATTTCCAAGCAATCCAACTCCCGGAAAATATGAAAAATAGGAAAACCCAGTTGCCGCAATTCATGTCCTGTTTGCTGCTGCTCACCAGCCTGACATCGACTGCTATGTCGCAGACGAAGCCTGAACCGCTCCCGAAACTGGAACCTCTGCGCAAGGTGGAAGTGCCGGAGCCGTCGAAGCTCAATGAGTTCATCCGCGACAAAAAGGCAGCCATCGCCCTGGGCAAGGCACTGTTCTGGGACATGCAGGTCGGCAGCGATAACATGACCTCCTGCGCGAGTTGCCACTTCCATGCGGGTGCGGACAATCGCGCCAAAAACCAGATCAGCCCCGGCCTCCTGCGGGTGGATTCAAACTTCAACTCGGACCCGGACACGAGCTTCCAGTTCGGTGGGCCGAACTACACGGTGAAGAAGGAGGACTACCCTTTTCACAAGCTCTCAGACATCAATGACCGGCGCTCGACGGTGATCTCCGACGTGAATGATGTCACCAGCTCCCAAGGTGTGTTTCTGGAGGACTTTGGCGGGCTGACCTCAGGCACGCTCTTTGAGATCCGCACGGTCAGGCCTGATGCAGTTTTCAATGTGAATGGCGTCAACACCCGCCGCGTGGAACCCAGAAACACGCCGACGGTCATCAATGCCGTCTTCAATCTGCGCAACTTCTGGGATGGCCGCGCGCAGGACCGCTTCAACGGCGTGAACCCCTTTGGCAAGCGTGATCAAGGTGCCTTTGTCTGGAAGGCATCCAAGCCGGATGACATCAAGCCTGTCTCCATTGATCTCGATCGCGCCAGCCTCGCCTCCCAGGCCGTGGGGCCGCCGCTGAGCAGCTTTGAGATGTCTGCAGATGGTCGCCGCTTCCCCGAGCTGGGTCGCAAGCTGCTCAACCGTCGCCCGCTGGCAATGCAGCGTGTGCATCCTCAGGACAGCGTGCTGGGCAGTTACAGCCTCTCACCGGCACCCGGAGTGAGTGTGAGCACCTACGCTGAGGCCATCCGCGCCGCCTTTAAACCTGAATGGTGGCAGGGCGTGGTCACTCTTGCTCCAGAAACAGCTGAGCCAGTCGGCGGCGCTGCGGACACGATGGGACTCAAAGGCCTCTCCAAGGCCATGAAAAAGGCCAAAGCACCGCGTCCGATGCTGACGCAGTGGACGCATATGGAGGCGAACTTCAGCCTCTACTTCGGCCTTTGCATCCAGCTCTATGAGGCCACGCTGGTTTCGGATCAGACGCCGTTTGATAGCTATGCGGATGGCGACAAAAACGCCCTCACCACCCAGCAGAAGCAGGGCCTGGAGATATTCTTCAGCAAAGGCAAATGCGCCAACTGCCACGGCGGTGCGGAATTCACCAAAGCCACGGTGGACCACATCAAGAATGAACGCATCGAGCGCATGATCATGGGCAATAATGAGAAGGCCGTCTATGACAACGGCTTCTACAACATCGGCGTGCGGCCCACTTTGGAGGACCTGGGACTCGGCGGCACCGACCCCTTTGGACAGCCGCTTTCGGAGTCGCGTCATGCCCGGAATTCGGGAGAGAAAATCTTCAAGGAAACCATCGGACGTGATCCCAACATCAAGCTCAAATCGGGCGAGCGGGTCGCAGCGAATGGAGCCTTCAAGACACCGACCTTGCGCAACATCGAACTCACCGCCCCCTACTTCCACAACGGTGGCCAGCGCACCCTGCGCGAAGTGGTGGACTTCTACAATCGCGGTGGCGACTTCCATGATCAAAACATCGACGACCTCGACCCCGACGTGGAGCGCCTGGGACTGAGCGACAGCGAAAAGGACGCCCTGGTGGCCTTCACGAAGGCACTTACTGACGAGCGTGTGCGCTACCGCCGGGCACCTTTTGATCATCCGCAGTTGTTCATTCCCAATGGCCACATCGGCAATACCAGCATGGTCACCAATGACGGCGCAGGCCGTGCGATGGACCAAGCACTCGAATTGCCTGCCACGGGAAGGAATGGCGGCGTGCCGTTTGCCAACTTCCTGGAGTAATCAAGGTGCAGACAGGCACAGCTAAAGCGTCTGACCGCTCTCCCTGTGCCTTCGCGGCTCTCAGTTCGCGGTCGCAGTTGATTCCATTTTTTCCTCGCCCTCGGCCCCACCTTCAGGCTAGAACCAGCTCATGATCGAGCTTGAAATCTATGCCCCTGGCCTGCGTGACGACACCACCCTCATGCAGTTCCGTGACCAAATGGACCTCCTGCCCAAGGTCCGCTACAAGGTCGATACCCACCACGACCTCGTCTATTTTGAGATCAGCGAACCCGGCCTCGTCACGCTCGACCAACTCACCGAGACCTTCACCAGCATCGGCCTAGCCCCGCGCATCGTCGGTCAGGTGCCTGATCTCTGAGCCACCCGCGGCCCCTCACGAAAGGGGCACACATTTCGCCCTGTCATCCTGCCCGTCTGACGCTTCATTCCACGGATGATGCCATACCCAGCCCGACTCCACCTCGCGTGCTTGGTGTTGCTCACCTCCCACGCGCTCGCAGCCGATCTCACCCGCGCCCTGGACATCCGCACGCTGCCCTACGAGCGCAGTTTGGAAAAGCTACCCGTCGAGCTCACCGCCGTCGTGGGCTTTGTGGAAAGCGGCGGGACCGTTTTCGTGCAGGACGACACCGCAGGCACGCACTTGCACTTCAAACCCGCTCGCAACGACCTCCGCGTCGGCGACCGCGTGCAGGTGAAAGGCGTCACCATGGCCGGACTTTACCTGCCGGGTGTCGAGGTGACGGAGATCGACGTTTTGGGCCACGAATCGCCTCCAGCGGGCGTTTCGGCCAGCTATGACGACCTCGCCACGGGTCGCTTTCATTATCAACGCGTCGTCGTCGAGGGCCTCGGGCGCACGCTCACGCCGCTGGATGAAAATCGCTCCCTGCTGCGCCTCGCCATGGGAAGCCGAGTGATCGAGGTGCGGGTCGATGCGCCGCTGGAGGCAGCGCCGTCGCTCATTGATGCCCGGCTGCGCATCACCGCGCTCGCCGCTGGTGGCATCAATGACCGCCGCCAGCTCGTCTTTCCCTACCTCCGCGTCACGGACTGGAGCGATGTCACCCTCACGCAAAGCGCCGCCGCGCCCGAGTCGCTGCCCGTCATCTCCGTCGCCGCGCTGCTGCGCTTTGGCGCGGCGGATGAGCCGCATCACCGCGCTCGCATTCGCGGCACCGTCTTGGCCGCGTTTGAGGATGGCCGCGTCTTCCTGCGAGATGTCACCCCGCCGCCACCGCCGCGTGAGGTCAAAAAAGATGAGCCGCCCAAGCCACCGCTTTCCCCGGCCATCGCCATCCATCTCATCAGCAATCCACTAGTCCAACACTCCACGACTCCATCACTCCCTTCCACCCCATCCCTGCGCTCCGGTGATCTGGCGGAGATCACCGGCTTTCCCGTCATGGCTGGCTTCAGCGCCTCACTGGCCGATGCGCAGGTGCTCAGCAGCCAGCCCGCCGAGCCACCCACCGCCGCAACCGTCACCTTGCGTGATTTTCAGGACGGCTCGCACGATGCCGATCTCGTCCAGCTCACCGCACCCGCCGTCTTGAACGACTTCTTCCGCACCCGCGACGGCTACGAGCTGCGCCTCACCTCCGGCGGCACCTCCATCCGCGCCTTCCTTCTGCAAAACACCGCGCCCAGTCTCCAGCTCGGCTCCCTCTGCCAGCTCACCGGCATCTGCCTCGTCGAGTCCGCCACCACGGACAAAGGCTTCCGCTCCGAACCCGACCGCGCCTCCCTCCTCCTGCGCTCCGCCGCGGACATCCGCACGCTCAGCACCGCGCCGTTTTGGAATGCCCGCCGACTCGTCATCGCCATCGCCCTGCTTGGCGGGCTGGTCCTGCTCACCCTCGTCTGGATCACCCTCCAGCGCCGACAGATCACCCGTTTGGAAAGCAAAATCGCCCACCAGGCCACGCTCGACGAGCGCCAGCGCATCGCCCGCGAGTTTCACGATACCCTGGAGCAGGAACTCACCGGCCTCTCCCTCCGCCTTGATGCCGCCACCACCCGTCCCCTGGAGGAAAAAGCCCGCACCCTGCTCGAAACCAGCCGCAGCCTCGTCTCCCGCATCCAGAGCGAAGCCCGGAACCTCGTCTCCGACCTCCGCGAAACCGGGCACGCCACCACCTTGACCGAGGCCCTCCAACTCCTCGCCACCCGCGCCCCCGAAGGCATCGCCATCACGCTCGATCTCCACCCC
>JAGKWZ010000378.1 GCA_021151605.1 Verrucomicrobiaceae bacterium | reverse complement strand
AAGGACATCAAGCTCAAGGCCGAGGCTGCACGTGCTCAGCTTGGCGGCTTGGAGGCCGACCTTAGGGCCAGGCTGGACCGTGTCGAAGCCCTCAAGCTCGAAGAGACCCGCCTCGACAAGGAGATTGCCACGAGGAAAAACAACATCGCAGCCGCCGAAGCCTCCTTGGCTGAACTGCACGACAAGGTGCATCAGGAAGAGAAGCGTGTCAGTGAATTCACCCACGTAGGTGGCCAGATCCTCAGCTTCGGTGAGGCTCTCGCTAGCTTGCAGACCCGGCAGAATGAAACGGCGAAGAATCTCCGAGACTCAGCCGAGCGCGAGCTTGCACTCCAGGTAAAAATCAACGCGCTTCAGGAAGCCAGCAACCGCGAGTCAGCCCGCGCCGAGGAGATTCGGCAGGAGCGAATCCGGCTAGAGTCCGAGTTCAATGTCTTCAATGACATTGCGCAGAAGCAGAGGGCCAGCCTGCAGGTAATCGAAGCCGAACAGCGCAAACGTCTTGCCGAGGTCGAGCAGCTTCTCCATGACCAGCATTCGCACACTGAGCAACTCAGGCAGGAGCTCGCGGCCCTCCAGGACCGCCGAGCGGAATTTGCCCAGGCGGAATCTCAGCTTAAGCACTGGCAGGGCATTGAAGCCAGACTCCGCGGCCAGCTTTTGGAACTCGAGGAGAAGCATGAGATCATGCGTCGCGGACTGGCCACGGAAGAGTCCACGGTGGTCATGTTTGCTAATGATCTCATCAAACGCATAGATCTCATTGATGCGCTGACCTCACGCTACGCCGGGCACAACGGGGGTGACGTCGTCGCCCAGCTTCAGACCCTGCGTGCCTCCTTTGAAGACATCCTCTTTCAGCATGGCATTAGCGAGTTTGACATTGCCGTCGGCACTGAGGTGGACACCACCCTGCGCAGGCGCATCGCCGTCGTGGACAGCATCCCTGGCAAAGATAAACCTCGTGTCATTGAGACCTGCCGTTCCGGCTTCATCTATTCCCGCGAGGAAGGCCACGAGGTCATTCTCCGGAAGGTCGAGGTGAAAACCTCCAGCCAGTAGGGCTGTGTTCGGCATTTAGCCATTTTCTCAGCAAGCAGGTATTTTGGCTGAAGGTGGACCCGGCGCTGTGGGCGTATGGGCGTTGTGTTTCTGCGTAGATTCGGCTCGACTTCTCAGGGCGGAAGGCGCTTCATCAGGGGAGGTACAGCCCTTTCTCATGCCGCCTGATCCCCGTCCCAAGCCCTCCCGCCGCAGTTGTCTGGCGACTCTGGCGGCTATCCTTGTAACGGGCACCCTGGCCGCTATCTGGCCGTGGATTTGTATTCAAGACGCGGTCAAGAAATCTCATACAAGCACACTCGCCCGGGGGATCACCATGTCTGTCAGAATCTGGGCGAATGACCATTCAGACAAGCATCCCGACTCCATCCTTGGCGAGAAAGCCACCGCCAACAGCGCCTTCCGCGTGCTTTTCAAATCGGACATCCTGCATGATGAGCGCATTTTCGGGGGTGAAAGGAGCTCCTATATCCCCGATGGCGAGATTGGATTAGCGCCAGATTGCGCCAGGGCGCTGGAGCCGGGCGAGAATCACTGGATGTTTGTCGCCGGCCTTTCGCTGAAGTCCCCTGGCCGGACACCCCTGTTCTTTGAAAATGCTGTGGATACTACTTGGCCGCCGAAATGGCGTCCCGGTTTCTTCATGCATCATGTCCGAGGGCGTAGCTGGCGTGGTAAAGAAATACTCGTCGCCTTCAATGACGGCAGCCACTTCATGGTCCCGCTGAAAAAGCAGGGCGACTACCTTACCCTGCCTGACGATGTGCTGGAAGGCCTTCCATCGATGAAGGTCCTGGACATCGAAGAGGAACCTTAGGCAAGAACTGATCGGCTAGCACGATGTCTGGCAGGAACTTTGGGCTGAGTGGGCGTGTGTCCTGGTGGCGCAGCTAAAAAGTGGCTTATGGTCATGGTAAAATTACCATTAAACTTTGTGTGCGCGGCTTCTTTTGGCGCTGCAACGGCTAGTGATGATGCTGCAACGGCTTTTTATTATTCTGGGCGGAAGAATATGCCGCCAAAGTCATGGAATCCTCATGGTTGGATGATGTTTCCTCTGGCCCTGTAGGCACGCGATCTCGCCCAAGATTGAATGTAACTCAAATCACCATTGAGGAGTTCGGCTATTTCCTGCCGCTCTTGCGGTGTTGGGGAAGTGTTTGAGTCTCCGCGACCTAATCCCGTGTCCCTTTAGATAGATTTTTATTGCCTAGATTTGTGTGTTTTGATTAATCTTAAAAAATGAAGCAACAGTCAGTCTGTTATTCTCTAATGAGCAATACCGCTCGACCTCGGCACGACTTTAACCCGACCCTGCCATGCCCAATCCAGCCGGTGCCTATTATGATGATGGCCTCAATTTTTGGGAGGACCCTTCACCGTGGGCCAAGTGGTGCGGGTGATCACCGAAGTCAGCAACAGCTCCGGCACCCGTACCACCGCCCCGCGAACCATCACCATCCAGGAGCCAGTGGGGTAGGTCATGGTAAAAGCCCAACCTCTCATGCCTACACCCCATGAATCCAGAAGAAACAAAGGAGCTTTCGGAAGAAGACCTGCAAGAGTGGCTGAAGACGCCGGAGGGCATCGCCGCGATGCGGGAAATCATGCGCAAGACGGTGGCGGGTGAGTCTTGGAATGGGCGTCCCGAGCTGCTGGCGTTGGCCCAGCAGAGGTCCAAATGTCATGAGGCAGAAAATGCGGTCAGGGATATCCAGGTTCAGCTGGAAGCACTGAAAGAAAAGACGAAAGCACCTCTCAATGGCTCACGCTGGCAGCGCATACATCACTTAAACGAGGCGCTGAAGGGCATCATGAATCTCATCCTGGAGCTGCCAGAACCCAATCGGACGACGTTGATGAAGATGACCGAGCCGGTGCAGCAGGATCTGGCGGAACTGGAAAAGCAATACTGACCCCATCCCACCCATGCTGCGCTTTCGTGATCATGAATGGCTAGTCAGGCATGGACTGACGCGGTTCGAGGTCTACATCACGCAGGCGCACCGAAAGCCGGAGCATGTGATCTGGTCCATGGAGTTATATTACATCGCCGCCGGGGCGCAGTGGCGGCGGGTGCGGGAGAGTGAGAGGCCGAATGCGCACTTGTCCCTGAACTCCTGGGAGCATCCGGGCAAGAGCTGGACAAATCTGGAGGACTGCGATTTCGCAGACCCGGACAAGGACCTGAACCCGGAGGATGCCTGGATACCGTTGTGCCTCAGATCGAAGGCGGGCGACCTATGGCTGCACTATCAGGAAGGCTCGGAGATGAAACCTGTGACGATTCCGCGCATGATCGCCAACTGGAAGGTGCGTGAACGTGATGGCATCGTTTTCTCGTGGAGCTGGCGGCGACGCCGGGGGAGATCCTGATGCCGCAGGAAGTGGAGGAGGAGGTGCTGGTGCTGCCAGACGGGACGGAGGAGTCTGCCCAGGATGATGAGCATGATCCGGCGGACTTTTGGAAGACCTACTCGACGATCTATGTGATGGAAGAGGTGCCCTTCGGGAAGGTGACGGTGCGTGTGCCGCGCAATGCGAAAAGCCACCTGGACTATGCACGGAAGCGAGTACGTGATTTGTTAGGTGTGACCGCGCCACCGGAGGCTTATGAGATGCATGATTTCCTGGATAAAAGCCCGCGCGGCGAAGATGATGAGCCAAGAGCCAATGAGATGCACGATGATGTGTATGTGAAGATGCAATTTCACTCCTACTACAACGACGAATGAGCTGGATCCAATGGCAGGGGGAGAACATCCCCACGACGCAGGACGCCGCGAGGCTGTACTGCACGATCGCCGCTGCTGACATGCTGGGGCCGCGGCAGAAGTGGTCTCTGAAATTAAGTCACGAGGTGCCGTGGCCGCCGGAGGTGCCGAAGAAGTATCGGTGGCTGGAACATGTGGAAGTGGATCTGCCCCTGCTGGGGCTGCAACTGCGGAGTCTGGAGGAGCTTTCGGGCCTCGTGATACGCTCGACGCCGGAGTGGCTACTGAAAGTGCAGGAGAGTGATGACATTGGGAACCTAGTGGAGCCGGCGCTGCTGGTGAGTCACTTCAAGGTTTCTCCTGAGACCCAGGAGGTGCTGGTGAATGAGGAGTACCTGAGCGTGGAGTGGGAGGTGCGGTTCGGCCAACTCGATGAGCTGACCCTTTCCTGCGAGCTGGATGCGTGGTCGGTGCTGCCAGAGCGGGAGTTTTTACGCGAGGAACCGGAGACGCAGGAGGAACTGGCGAAGTTTGCGGTGGGAGAGCCTATGCTGCGGCTGATGATGCGGGTGGACATCACCTGCGTGACCATGGAGATGGAGCGCTGTGGTGACGACCCATTGCCGCTGGCGGAAAAGAGGCTGATGGAGGCGCTGGGAATCGGCGAGGAGGCGTGGCCGCAACTTGAGTGGGAGAGCAACATTACTGCCGTGCCAGAGCACAAGCTGTTGAAGGAACCAGGCTGGCGCAGCAAGGTGCGGTTTTGGCTGCAATAGGAGAGATCAGCGTGTCTCACAGACTTTGAACTAGAGGGTGCACAGAAACTTGTCGGAGGGCAACCATCGGCTCTCCAAACGGCCTCAGATCATGTCCATGGAGACGAGGATGGTACGTCATTGGGCACGGTAGAAAGCGATGCAGGCTTGGTGTCCTGCGTGTGGCAGAGGCTGTGCTATTTGGTCTTTATTGGATTTTTAACGACGCTCCAGATTGATGTCATCAAACCAGCGGAAGATGGAAGAGAGCCGCAACCTGGCGACGGGTTCAGGCAGTCGCCAACTGCAAAGGTTGTCATGCCAGGTCTTTGGGTCTCGATCAGGTCCAGATGAGTAGATGATGGCTGGGAGTTGCAGGGTTGCCGGTGCTAGAAGCTTGGTAAACCAGCCTGTTTGTCTGCCAGCTTCGGGATTGGCGATTTCGCCATCGTTGTTGGTGTCGAGTATGAGATAAAAGGGCTCTCCCCAAAGATCAATGATCTTGGCGGGTTCAGAATTGATGCCGCTTTCCGTGTAGCCATCAACGAGGCCGTTGCTGTTGCCATTTCTCGCTAGGTCGTGTTTGAAAACCTGTCGATTGGCAAAACGGCTGTGATGGAGTAGAGGGTGGAGTCGATGAGAACACAACGTTTTACATGGTGGGGGCCGC
>JAGKWZ010000377.1 GCA_021151605.1 Verrucomicrobiaceae bacterium | reverse complement strand
GCGCTTTGTGAACAGCGCCCCTGCCACGCCAGCTCCAGCACCGCAAAGCCCGCTCGCCCAACTCGCGCAGGTGCTCCTCATCGGCAATGAGTTCCAGTTTGCTGACTAACTCTTCTCCAACACTTCGCACCCTTATGTTGCCTCCGTCCACCCTTACCCGCCGCGATCTGCTCGGCCGTATTGGCATGGGCTTTGGTGCCATGGGTCTTGGCGATCTGCTCGCGGAGACGTCATCCATTTCACTGAACCCGCTCGCCGCGCGGCAGCCGCCGCTGCCTGCCAGGGCGAAGCGCGTGGTGCATCTGTTCATGAACGGCGGTCCATCGCATCTGGACACCTTCGACCCGAAGCCTTCGCTCGATAAATATGACGGCAAGGCGATACCCTCGCCGTTAAAGACCGAGCGTCCGACAGGTGCGGGGCTGAAGTCGCCGTATGCGTTTCAAAAATACGGCAAAAGCGGCATCGAGGTCAGCGAGCTGTTCGCCAAGACTGCGCAACACGCGGACGACCTCTGCATCATCCGCTCCATGCACACAGACCTGCCAAACCACGAGCCATCGCTCGGTTTGCTCAACTGTGGCGAGGCACGGCTCAATCGTCCCAGCCTCGGCTCCTGGATCACCTACGGTCTCGGCTCCATGAATCAAAACCTGCCCGGCTACATCGCCATGTGCCCAGGCGGAATGCCCATCCGCCGCACCAAAAACTGGCAGGCAGGCTTTCTTCCCAGCGCCTACCAAGGTGCCTACGTCAATACCGACCACGAGAGCGTGGACAAGCTCGTCGAGTTCATCCGCAACGGCTCACTCGATGGCAAACGCCAGCGCGAGCAGCTCGACTTGTTGCTGGCCTTCAACCAGCGCCACCTCGCCGAGCGGCAAAAGGACACCCAGCTCGAAGCACGCATCCAGAGCTTCGAACTCGCCTACCGCATGCAGATGGAGGCCAGCGATGCTTTTGACATCATGAAGGAGCCAGAGGCCGTTCGTCAGATGTATGGCGTGAAGCCCGGCCCCGAAGGTTCCTTCGCCCGCCAGTGCCTCATCGCCCGTCGTTTGCTGGAGCGCGGCGTGCGCTTCCTTCAGCTCTGGACAGGCGATGGTCAGCCCTGGGACAACCACGACGATGTGCTCGACCACAAACCGCTCGCTGCCAAGGTGGACCAGCCCATCGCCGCCCTGCTCACCGATTTGAAGCAACGCGGCCTGTTTGATGAAACGCTGGTCATCTGGGGTGGAGAGTTTGGCCGCACCCCGGTCGTCGAGTTGCCCACACCCGGCCTTAACGCTGGCAAGCAACGCGGTCGCGACCACAACCCCTACGGCTTCACCACCTGGCTCGCAGGAGGCGGCGTGAAGCGCGGCCACATCCACGGCGCGACCGACGAGTTCGGTTTCGCCGCAGCTGAAAAACCTGTCCATATCCGCGATCTCCACGCCACCATCCTCCACCTGCTTGGCTTTGATCACCACAAGTTCACCTATCGCTACGCCGGCCTCGATTACCGTCTCACCGGCGTCGAGGAAGGGCCGAAGGTCGTCACGGAGCTGCTGGCGTGATAGGTTTCCGCATGATCACGAATATCATTCCTCCCGAATGGCTTTGGGGAGCCGCGTTCGTAGCTCTCATTGCGGCAGCAGCTCCACGACACTCGATCACCAGCCGCGACCACGACTGGTGGGAGGAACAAAGTGAGCCCACGCCGCGAGCCATCGGCATGACGCGGCTCATTGGTATCATCGTTCTCGTTGTATCAGTGCTTCTTCTGGCCTTAGCAGGCTTTCCGAAGGCTTGGTAATGTGGTTGAGTTCTTTGACACAGCCGGGACGGCTGCACCACACTTGGGTGCCTCATCAAACGGGCTCGACGTTCCTCTCCAGCACGACAGCGAGCCAGCCGCGGGCGGTGTAGCCATCGGCGGAGCCGCCGAAGGCGGTGGTGGAGACGATCCACCAGCCTTCGGCGAGTTCGTTCTTCAGATGCTCTTCGACATGGCCGTGCCTGGCGGCATGGCCTTTGAACATGGTGGAGCCTTCGTAGGCCATGTTGTCGAGGTAGATGGTGACGAGCTTTTGCATGCAACGGGTCTTATTGAAACACCACGCGGTAAAACTTCCCATCGAGGGTGATGGTGAGGGTGTAGTCGAGGCGCTGGTAGTCGCCCTCATCGGTGATGACAGAGGCGGCTTCCCAGCCGGGGATGGGGTCCCATTGGATGAGGTTGCTGGAGACTTCGATTCTCGCCTGTTCGGTCACGCCTTTCGGGCGGCGGAAGGTGAGGGTGAGGTTGTTTCCGCTGCGGGCGGCGGCGAGGGGCTCGTCGGTGCCGGCGTTGGGATTGCCGCCGAGGAGGAATTCGGCGTAGTTGCTGCGACCGTCGCCATCGGCATCGCCGGTGGGGCTGGTGAGGGTGCTGTTTTGGAGCTGCGAGAAGCTGAAGCGCTGGAGCTGCCACTTGTTGAAGGACTGCGTGGTGGTGTTGAGGTAGAGGGCATCAGCGAACTGCGGGAAGTCGATGAAGGGATTGCGGTTGCCCTGGCCTCGCGTGATGCCATTCACCTGCACGCCGCCGTAGATGGCGTTGTTGCGGTTGCGCTCGTAGTCGGTGGGCGGGTAGAGCTTGTGCCAGTTCAGCAGCGCGGAGAGCACGCCCATGGTGCCGACGGGCGAGGGATTGTCCGCGAGCTGGAGATTGGTGGTGAGGGCTTCGCCTCCTTCGTAGCGCACCATCATGTAAAGCAGCGCACGGGCGACGAGGCCCTTGTCGCGGTTCAGCGGCTCCCAGGAGTCGCCATCGCCCCAGGACTCGGGCGCGAAGGGATCGCTGTTCTGGTTGCTGCTGATGTCGAAGGGCTTGTTGCTGCGCAGGCTGTTCACCGTGTCCTTGCAGGGGAAAAGGTGGTGCAGGTCGGATTGAGCACATGAAAAACTCCTGCGCTGGCGCGATTGATCAGCAGTTGCGTGGCGCCAGCATCATAAGTGACCATGACTGATCCTCCCACGGGAATCAGAGAGGCTAGCGAACTTACCTTAATACGCAGCACACCCGGGCCGGAACCGGCGGCGGTCGCGACGTTAGTTAACAGCTCTTCCCCGATCAAGGCACCCGTCACCGATAAGAAGGACTTCAAACACTGCCTGCGTCCAACATGGGCGAAGGAAAGGCCGCATTTTCGGGGTTCGGAAGGAACGATGACAGACTGCATAATGCGGTAGCGAATCCAGTAACCAATTCGCATACACAGGGTCGGTGGCAAGTTTGACCGTGTGGCATTGTGGTCACATCGAAGAAATAAGTGTGCCTAAGTGAAGCATCATCTGATACGAAACAAAACTGTTGCCAAACATGTCTTGGCTCATCTGCTTTTGGTCGTAGAAAAGGTGATTATGTTGAAGTCAATCACGTTCATTTTGCCCTTGGCCATATTTGGATTCGTTGGGTTGAGCGCGTGGATGCATCATGACGCCAAGGCTCTTGCCCCGCCCAAGTCAGAGCAGGCTGAGGGCAAGCAGGATGTTGTCGTCGAGCCCGATCCTCAGGTGGATCTGGAGGGTTATGCCCCGCTGAAGTTTGAGGAAATTTATGTGACTCCGGCAGGCCCAAAGGGGCTAGAGTTCACCGCAAGAGCCAACGAACTTAAAGGCAAAAGAGTCCGCATGGATGGCTTCATGGTGAAGCACTACAATGATGATCCGCAGCTCTTCATGTTCACCGCCTTGCCAACCACTCACAACTCGGTTGAGTATGGATTGGTGGACAGCCTGCCGGTGAATCTCGTTCACGTCGTCATGCAGGTGCGTCCAGGTGATGCGCCGGTCTGGACCCCGCGCCGAATTACAGTGGCGGGAACATTGGACCTGGGATCACGCCAGGAAATGGACGGACGCGTCTCCCATGTGCGAATTCTTTGCGATCAGGTGGCAGACAGCAAAGCTCGGACTGTGACCTTCCGTGACGCGTCTCAATCCTCCTAGCGCTCTCTTCTCTTTTAATGATGCGACACCTCCCTACATCTCCAGGTTCGTGCCAGGTCAGCGCTTCGACTTGCAGGCCACGATCCAGGCTGATCCAGGCCAGACCATCACCGCCGCAGTATTCAAAGTGGGCGGCGTTACCGTCCCGGGCACTGTCACGATCACCAGCATCGGCAGTGATCGCTTCAATGTCGTCCTCCGCGCTTACTCAAACGTTGTCGCTGGCGTCAAAACAGTGACGGTCGAAGCCACTCAAAGCAATGGCCCCGTAGCGACAGCCACTGGCAACTTTGAGATCGTTGGCATCACCACCGTTGGCCGCAAGGCAAAGAACATCATTTACCTCATCGGTGACGGCATGAGCAACGCGCACCGCACGGCTGCCCGTATTGTCTCCAACGGCATCGCTATGGGAAAAGCCATCACGCCTCTCGCCATGGATACCCTTCCTGTCACCGGCATCCTGAACACGCCTTCGCTGAACTCCATCATCACCGACTCCGCTCCTGGCGCCGCCTGTTACTCCGTAGGTAACAAATCCAACAACGGTCAAGAAGGTGTCTTCCCAGACGACACGGCAGACAAGTGGGACAACCCACGTGTGGAGCACATGGGCAACTACCTCGCTCGCACTCAAGGCAAGGCTCTCGGCATCGTCACCACGGCTGACGTGGAAGACGCCACCCCAGGTTCTTTCTCTGCTCATACTCAAGATCGTGGTGCCGGCACCGGCATCTGCGATATGTACCTGGATGAAGGCGTCGCTAAGCACAATCTGCGCGTCCTCCTTGGTGGTGGTCGCAAGTGGTTCATTCCTTTCGGCAGCCCTGGCAGTGGTCGTATCGGTAACACGACCTCCAATGGCGCTGACGCCGTGCTCCCTGCTGAACTCGCCGCTGGATGGGGAGTTTCTGCAGGTGCTGTGGATCCTGCTCGTGACCTCATCGCTGATTTCGTGACCGCAGGCTTCACCTACGCCCCGGACAAGACTTCTCTAATCGCTGCGGCACCAGCCACCACCAAGCTCCTCGGCCTCTTCCATACTGGCAACATGGATGTCTCCCTGGACAAGATCAACCATCGCCGGACATCCTCCACAGCAAGCAGTTCCACCTTGGCAACCTTTCCAGACCAACCTCTCCTGGAAGAGATGACCGAGAAGGCCCTCCAGGTTCTCAAAAACAACACCCAGGGCTTTGTACTCATGGTTGAAGCAGCCTCCATCGACAAGCAGGCCCATAACATGGACACCGAGCGCTTTGTTCACGACACCATCGAGTTCGACCGTTCGGTTCAGAAGTGCATCGACTTCCAAGTCGCCAACCCAGACACTCTCATCATCGTCACGGCTGACCATGAGTGTGCTGGCGTCGCCATCTTTGGTGCCTCCCTCGTCACCAATGCCCAGCTCATTGCCCGCTCCACAGCCCTCGGCACGGACGGCGTGCAAGGTGGCGTCAATGGAGCCACTGGCGTCAACTCCACGGATGGTCAGCTCCAGCTTCGCACAGGTGTTTCTGGCACTTATGACAGTGCCGCCTTCCCGGTTTACACCAACAATGCGGACGGTTACCCCACCACTATGGACCCTGATCGTAAAATGCTCATCGGTTACGGTGGCAACGGCGACCGCTACGAAGACTGGCTGCAAAATCCTGTCGTTCAGGTCAATCCTGAACTCCGTGACAAGCCCGGCGACTTTTTCATCGCTGGTCAGGCCGCTGGCGCAGGCAACTCCTCCGCAGTCCACACCGCCGCTGACATTCCCCTCTCCGCAGGCGGTCGTGGTGCCTCCCTCTTCACAGGCACCATGGACAACACAGAAGTCTTCTTCAGAGCCATGCAGGTTCTCATCGGCGGAGCCAAGTAAGTTAGGTCTTTCCATCTATTCTATTCAAGATCATGAAGATCCTATCCTCACTACTAACCGCCCTGGCCATCATGGCCGGGACAGGCCACGCGGCCTCGGTGCTCAACTTTAACACCGGCACTGCTAACGCAGTCACCGGCGATCCACTGCCCGCTGGCATTAGTCTTTCCGTGGACTACGCTTATCTTGAAACTCAAGACGCGCTTGGTGACCCACTGCCCATACCCAGCTGGGTTGTGGACGCTACCGCTGGTGCGGTGCAAGTGGGTAATCCATCTGTCGCGGGTTACGGCGCTGCCATTGATGGCTCGGCGCTTAATGCGGTGGATTCACCTGTCTTACTCACCTTTAGTGGAGCCGTGAATTTGAGCAGCTTCGCTATCCAGTTGGACAATAGCACCTTGGGCAACCTGTTCGGCACAAACATCGAGTTCTTTGACTCCGCAGACAATATCCTTTGGTCCATTCCTTTGGACCAGAGTGTCTCCGGATTCAGTGTCAATGACACGCTTGCGCTCACTAACGTTAGCAAAATCGTGCTGCCTACGGCTGCCTATTATGACAACCTCAGCATGGGGCTGACTGCCGTGCCTGAGCCATCCAAAGCGATGCTCCTCGGACTCGGTGCCCTTTCAGTGTTCATGCGCCGTCGTCGCGCTTAGTCTGCGGTAAAGGAACCTCAATAGAACCCGACGGATTTGCTTCCGTCGGGTTCTTTTATGCCTTTGTGGGGCTGAAGGCGCACGGTTGCGGCTCTGCCTAGTTCAATCGGCTTCGAGAACAAGAATGCGACCGTCTCTTAGCGGGACTTCCTTGGGCTTCCAGGAGGATTCGTTACCTTGGCGGATGGACCAGTCGGGGGCACACTGCCCCGGCTACAAGAAAGGGTCGGGGGTGATTCAAGGGACAATTTATGACTACCGATGCTAGTCCGTCCACAATCATACGCGACCAAGAGGCCATCCCCTCGTGGGGAAATGGCCTGAGGTGCGGCTTTTTTGGCGGTTCCTCCGCAGGGGGATCAGCTCGGGAGCATTACCCGGACGTTCCCACCGGTGGAATGGCCTCAGCAGCGTTCGGGAGGCTGTTAAGCGGGTTTCGAGCCGTATTCCGAGCTGGAAACATCGCCGTGGTCTTTCGCTTTGCCGCTATACAGACGGGGGAGAAGAGGCGCTCGGCAACAAAGGGGGAGGCACCAATGGTCCCGGTGGTGGCTAATCGTTCTTCTCCAAAACCACGGCTAGCCAGCCGCGTGCGGAGTACCCTTCGGAGGACCCGCCAAATCCGTGCATGGAGACGATCCACCAGCCTTCGGCGAGTTCGTCTTTCAGATGCTCTTCGGCCACGCCATGTTTGTTGGCATGGCCTTTGAACATCGTAGTGCCCTCATAAGCCATGTTATCGAGATAGATGGTGACGAGCTTTTGCACGGCGACACTTGGGATGAAATTTACTCAACAACGACGCGATAGAACAATCCGCCGTCCCCTGCGGGAATGGTGGCGGTAAAGTCAACGCGCTCGTAGTCGCCAAAGTCGGTGACGATGGCGCTGGACTGCCAGTTCAGAACGGTGCTCCAAGTGCCGCCGACGAGCATGGTGCTGGATTCGATACGGGCCTGCTCCGTGATGCCTTTCGGACGGTAGAAGCTAAGGGTGATCTGATTGCCGGTGCGTGCGACTGCAAGCGGCTCATCACTGCCGGAATTCGGGCTGCCATTGAAGAGGAATTCAAAGTAGTTGCTGCGGCCGTCGCCGTCCAGGTCGCCATTCGGGCCGGAGGCGGCGCTGTTTTGAAGCTGCGTGATGTTCAAGCGCTGGAGCTGCCATTTGGCGAAGGATTGCGTGGTGTCGCTCACGTAGATGCCGTCGGCAAACTGCGGGAAGTCGATGAAGGGATTGCGATTGCCCTGCGCACGCATGATGCCATTGACGCTCACGCCGGAGTAGATGGCGTTGTTGCGGCTGCGCTCGTAGTCGGTGGGCGGATGTGCCTTGTGCCAGGTGAGGAGGGTGCTGAGCACGCCGTGTGTGCCGACGGGGCCGGTGGCATTTGCCAGGACGAGGTCGGTCGTGAGTGCGTCACTGCCGTCGTAGCGTGTCATCATGTAAAGCAGGGCGCGGGCTACGACGCCTTTGTCACGATCCAGCGGCTCCCAGGAGTTGCTGTCGAGAGTGGACTCGGGAGCGAAGGGGTCCGAAGTCGTGGAGCCGGAACTCACGTCGAAGGGGAAATTCGAGCGCAAGCTGTTCACGCTATCCTTTGCAGGGAAGAGATGATGAATGTCCGAGTAGTCCGCGCCTTCATCACCCACGCCATCGCTGCGGGGCCAGACGTGCTCGCGATTCCAGCCGCCGGAGATGTTGTTGCTCGTTTTGGGCAGCGTGGCGTTGGAGTAAAGCAGGCGCACATGGGCGGCATTGCTGGCGGATTCATCGATGATCTGCATGACCTCGTCGATGGTGCCGTAGTCGATGATGACATGGTCGTCGATGATGTTGTGCAGGGCGGTTTGCAACGCGGAGCCGGTCAAGCCGGAGGCGGGGGCGTAGTAGGTGGCGAGGTTCGTGCTCGGCGGCAGGGTGACGCCATTGAGCGTGAGATTCACAAAGACCATGTGGTGATCGGAGGCGGAAATGGCACCGCTCATGGGATCTCCCGCGCCGGGCCAGAATACGCCACCGGTGGGAGCATCAAAACCGAAGATGGATGGCAGCGCGTAGTCCACACGCACGCCGCCGCTGAAGCCAGCGGTGTCATCCGGCTGCGGGCCTGCGCCGCCAGCGGGGACGAAGGTGCTGTTCACCAGCGGATTCGCCGGAATGGTGGCTCCACCCACGGTGGCGATGCCGCCGATGAGCTGCTTGATGGCCGGATCGGTGCTGTCGCCTTCGTTGTTGTCCGCGTTTTGATCGCCGCAGATGATGAAGCGCGAGTTCGGTGCGAGGCCGCCACCGGGCGTGGTGGACGTTTCGGTGTCGTCATAGATGTAAGCGCTGTTGGCAGGGTTCACATAGTCAAGGCACCGGGCATGTCTTTCCAGAGGAATTTTTGGAAGGTGCGGATGTTCGCGGTGTCGATGGGATGCTTCGAGAGCACCACGAAGGCATACTGACCGGGGAAGGTGCCGAAGCCGAGTGCGTCCTCGCCATAACCCGTCGCTCCGGGTGTGGTGACCACGCTGCCGTTGTTGTCGAGATCGAAGCCGGAGGCGATGCCGGTGTTTGACGGCGCGATGAAGGCATACGGGTAATAAACGGGCGCTTCGCCGCTCTGGCCGACTTCGAGGTAGTTCTCCTGGAATCGCTTCAAGGCCTCGCCCTTCGCGTCGTAGTCGAATTCATTGATGAGGAGCACGTCGGGATTGTTGCGCTGGATGACGCGGGCGATGTTCTGGCTCTGCGTGCTGGTCACGTTGGCCAGATCGGTGATGAGAGCGCCAGCGGTGGCGCGGAAGTGGCTGATGTTGTAGGTGGCAGCCTTGAAGCTGTTGGTGGCGGTGAAGCCGGTGTTCGTGAT
>JAGKWZ010000376.1 GCA_021151605.1 Verrucomicrobiaceae bacterium | reverse complement strand
CCTTCACACGATCGCTCCAGGCGGATCAGCCGACGCTTTCGCAGGCCGTTGAGCAGGCGCATTCCGAACTCTGGCACCGCTTTGTGGATTCCCACGGGATCATCCGCGACTTCGTCGGCGAGGTGCCCACGCCGGAGGAATGCGCTTTGGGAAAACCAAACGCCATCGGTTGGTGGAGCCCGATTGAGGATGGGCCGATGTTCACGGGCCTGTATCTTCCGGCCGCATGTGAACGTGCCCGCCGCAGTGGCGATACGGTGGACAAAAACAACGCACGCCGCCTGATGCAGGGCCTCCTCAAGTGCGCCTCCGTGTCGGACGTGCCCGGCTTCATCGCACGCGGCATCGGCTCGGATGGCAGGTGTCACTACCCGCTCGGCTCCGATGATCAGACGCATCCGTGGTTCCTCGGTCTTCATGCCTATTTCACGAGCGACCTCGCCTCCGAGGAGGAGCGCAAGCAGATCGCGGCCAAGGTGAAGGAAGTGGCCGAGGTGTTGGAGGCCACCGCGTGGAAGTGCCCTTGCGATGGAGCTTTCAAAGGTGACTTCAGAGGTGGCTTTCAGGGACATCTCTTCCGCGATGCCGTGCGCTACCTTTTCATGCTCCGAGCCACGCATGAGATCACGAATGATCCCGTGTGGCTTGATCGGTATCACAAGGCTCTCGCCGAAAAGCCTGCGCCGGGCCACCTGACACGCGCCGAAATCTGCGCCGTGGGCTACCCGCACGACCGCGAGGCGATCAAGAGCATCGACGAACACGGTTTGTGGATCTATGTCGGCTCCCAGGCATCACTGGCAAAGCTCATCGCCATGGAGTCCGATGAATCGCGCCGCGCGAAGTATCGTGCAGGCCTAGCGATCAATTCCCGCTGTGCCCTCGTCTCGATTGAAGCATACAACCAGTTCGACAATCAAGACACGCAGGTCTTTGGCCATGCCAACTGGCGCAAAGGCTACCCGAAATGGTTCCCGCAACGCACGCAGGCCGATGCCCAAAAGCTGTCCGAAATGGGCGACAAGGCTGTCCTCGGCAAACGCAAATACTACGAAACCCGTTTTGTGCGCAATCCTCTCGCCGCCGCCGCGATCATCGCACTTTCCGGAGACAACGCCGACCGCGCAGCCATTGAGCGTGCCATCCGCCACTACGACTTCACCAAGATCAACCTGTCCGTGCTCTTTTTCACCGAATGCGCGTATTACGCGCTGCCTGCGCAGCCATGAGATGGAGATCGGCTTGTGGCGGAACTGCTCTCTGCCTCGCCGTTGATGGATCTCAACGAGAGGTAAAAGCCGCGACCGACAGCGTTTCTGTTTCTTCGGCAGGCCTTGGCCTCACCGCCCTCACACCAGCAACTTAACAACTCATGAACAGACGTGATTTCATTGGAACCGTGGCTTTGGCGGCGCTGCCAGCGAGACAGCTCACTGCCGCAGACAGTGACAAGAGCACAACGACATCAGGAACACCGGCCGCCTCGCGGATGAAGCGGCGCATCATTTGGAACAATGATGGAGATGACATGCGGATGGTGGCATTTGGAGTGGGTCGGTTGTGGAATGCTCGCGACGGTGACAACACGCCGCTCACGAAGCGCTTTGGTTCTGTGCAGGAGTTTCTCGATCTGCGGATGTCGGCTTTGCGAGACAGTCCCGTGGACACCATTTCCTACTGCGGCGTTTTCAACTGGCCCGTGTGGGAGTTCCCTCGCGAACGAATCGCCGTGCTCGGTGAGAACCCACTGAAGCTCGTCGTGGACTTCGCGCACTCTCTTGGAAAGGAGTTTTTCTTCAATGTGCGCATGAACGACTGCCACACCTCGGGGCCCACCAAGCAGGGGCCGGTGTGGTGGGAGCCATTTCGGCTGAACAATCCGCATCTGCTGCTCTCCACGATCTCGCCCGAGGCCTGGCAGAAGGACTATCTCCCATGGATACGGGAAGAATCATCGACCTACCCGCTTCAAGAGGTCTTAAAACGCAGCGGAAGCGGGAACCGTGATGTTCAGTCCTGGGCGGCTTTCGATTATGCACGAGCGGAGGTGCGCGATTACTTCATCGGACTGATTCGCGAGGCATGTGAACGCTATGACGTGGACGGCATTGATCTGGACTGGTTGCGCATGCCCTTCTTTTTCCGCTTCGGTGAGGAGCGCAAGAACGTGCCGCTGATGAATGATTTCGTGCGGCGAGTGGCGGACATTGTCCGGGCAGCGGGCCAGCGTCGCGGGCGGCCGATTGTGCTGGCGATGCGGGTGCCGGATTCCCCTGAGCGTGCGTTGGATATCGGGCTGGATGTGGAGACATGGATCGCCGAGGGCTGGCTGGACATGCTGGTCGCTGGCAATGGGCTCACGCCATTCTCGATGCCGTTTGTGCCTTGGACTCGTCTGGCTGCGCCTCGGGACATTCCAGTCTATGGCTGCGTCTCACGCAGCTCGCCGGGCCTGGCTGATCCAGCAGTGTTCCGTGGCGCGAGCCATCGGGTTTTAGAGCAAGGAGTGAGCGGCCTCTACCTCTTCAATCACTTCATCCCGTCGGAATACGGAACGATCACCGATGTGGCTGATCGGGCACGATTGAAGACGCTGACCAAGACTTACGCGATCGACACCAGCTCCGCCTGGGGGCAAAACGGCACGGTTTGCACAGGTCCTCTGCCGCTGAATTTCCCACCCGCAGCCGAGAACACCTCCATCGAACTCAGGCTCGAGATCCCGGAGGATTTGCAGGGCGCCAAGTCCGTGCGTCTGGCGGTGCAATGGCGTGGCAAAAACTCCGCAGGCCGCTCGCACTGGTCGGTGAACGGAAGCGAGGCGAAGCTCATCAACTCAACGGAAAATGCGGTGCTGGAGCATGATGGCAGCGCTCTGAAGCCCGGACTCAATCGCCTACGGGTGACCGTCACCTCGGGAACTCCCGCAGGACTCGTCCTCGACAGCGTGCGAGTTACCGTGACACGATCCTGATGACTTCTCACAAACTCACCCGATTCTCACCCCAGTCATGAGACAGCATCGTCTTGTCATGAAAAGCCCCATCGCCCTCATCACCTTCATCGCACTCACCTTGTCCGTCGTTCATGGGCAGGAACTCGATCTGAGCACCTTCAAGCTCACTTTCAGCGATGAGTTCGAGGGCGACAAACTCGACACCACGAAATGGCAAGCACCCGAGATGCCACGGCAGGGGAGTTGTCGCTGGGTGCCATCACTGGCCACCGTGAGGGATGGAGCGCTGCATCTTGGCATTCGTCTGAGCGATGATCCCGTGCTGCGCTATGACTGCGCGGCGGTACGGACGCGGCGGGACTATGATCCGAAACAGACGATGTTTGCGCAGCGCTACGGTTACTTTGAAGCGCGGGCGAAGTTCCCGAAGAACATAAAGTCGGACTACTGGGCCGCTTTTTGGATGATGTGCGGCAATGTGAACAGCGCCGACACGCGTGAAGGCATCGAGACGGACATCATGGAGAGCTTCCAACACGCGGGTGAGCCTCACTACGGCATGGCGTTTCATTGGAACGGTTATGGCAAAGAACACAACTCGACCGGCATCAAACTCGCGCCGACACCCGAGCTGGCGGATGGCGAGTTCCACCGCTTCGGCTTGTATTGGGACGAGCACGTTTATGTGGCTTTCTTTGATGGTCGGGAAGTGGGGCGCACGAATCTGATCGGACTCGGCAGCAAGGACAACGGCAAGACGCCATCGAAAGGCCCCTGTCAAAAGCCCGGCTATCTGAAGCTAAGCTGCGAGGCCGCCGCGTGGGCGGGTGCCACCAATCAATGGGAAAAGGACCCGACGAAGGAAGATGAGTTCGTGGTCGATTATGTGCGTGCTTATGAAGGCACCTTGCCTGCGATCGTGGCTGAGACGATTCCGGTGCAGATTCAAATCGATGCCGCCAAGCCCACCGGCCCGCTCAAACCTATCTGGCGCTTCTTTGGCGCCGATGAGCCGAACTACGCCTACATGCCGCATGGGCGCGAGTTGCTCGGCGAGCTGGGGGAGTTGAAGAAGGACGAGGTCTTCTTCCGCACCCATAGCTTGCTCAGCACCGGCAAGGGCGAGCATGGATTGAAGTGGGGCTCGACGAATGCTTACACGGAAGATGCGGCGGGGAAGGCGGTCTATGATTGGACCATCGTGGATCGCATCTTTGACACGTATCGCGAGCAGGGCGTGAGGCCGTATGTGCAGATCGGCTTCATGCCGCAGGCGCTTTCGGTGAAGCCGGAGCCGTATCGGCATCACTTCCCGGATGCGAAGTATGAAGAGCTGTTTGGCGGCTGGGCGTATCCGCCCAAGGACTTCGCGAAGTGGGAGGAGCTGGTCTTTCAATGGGCGAAACACTGCGCCGAGCGCTACGGCCGCGACGAAGTGCTACGCTGGTATTGGCAGACGTGGAATGAGCCGAACATCGACTACTGGCGCGGCACGCGGGAGGAGTTCTTCAAGCTGCACGACCACGCCATCCACGCCGTGCGTCGCGCCATTCCAGGAGCGAAGGTCGGCGGGCCTGATCTCGCCGGTGGCAAGGGCGGCGACTTCCTGGAGGCCTTTCTCAATCACTGCCTCAAAGGCACGAACCGAGCCACGGGCGAAAAAGGCACACCGCTCGATTTCATCTCCTTCCATGCCAAAGGCAGTCCCAAGCAGGCCGATGGACATGTGCGCATGGGCATCGCCAATCAACTCCGCGAGATCGACGAAGCCTTCGCCGTCATCGCCAGCCATCCCGAGGTCAAAGACAAGCCCATCATCATCGGCGAATCCGATCCCGATGGCTGTGCCGCGTGCAAAGGCGCGGATCGCGACTATCGCAACGGCACGATGTATTCCAGCTACACCGCCGCCATCTTCCCGCGCAAGCTCGACCTCGCTGCGAAGCATGGCGTGAACCTCGAAGGAGCGCTCACCTGGTCCTTCGAGTTCGAGGCGCAGCCCTACTTCGCCGGCTTCCGCTCGCTCGCCACCAACGGCATCGACAAGCCCGTGCTCAATGTCTTCCGCATGTTCTCCCGCATGACTGGCGACCGACTCCCCGTGCAAAGCGATGCCGCCACCTCGCTCGCTGACCTCATCACCACCGGCGTCCGCAGCAAACCCGACATTTCCGCCCTCGCCGCCCGCCACGGCAAACGCATCACCCTCCTCGCCTGGCACTACCACGACGATGACCTCCCCGGCCCCGATGCGAGCATCACGCTCACCCTCACCGGCACCCCCGAAGGCCACCCCAAAC
>JAGKWZ010000375.1 GCA_021151605.1 Verrucomicrobiaceae bacterium | reverse complement strand
GGCGCGCTATCCCTTGGGATTTCGGGGGGCGGGACAAAGATGGTCGGGACGGCCGGGGCGACTGCCTGGGCTTCGACTTCACCTTCTGCGGGAGGTTCCCCTTTGTAAAAAACGGCCTGGATATCGCCGAAAGCTATGCGGTCTCCGTCCTTGAGACGAGCTTCCTCGATGGTAGCGGAATTAACGCGGGTGCCATTGCTGGACTGCTGGTCGATGACGAGGCAGACATCGTCCTGCATCTCGATGATGGCATGGTGACCGGAGACGGAGGGGCAGTCGAGGACGATGATGCTATCTGGATGCCTGCCGATGGTGGTCGTGCCGGACTCAAGCGAGTGAGTCATTGATGTGCCTTCATCCAGATGGAAAACGAGCGTGGCCATAAGTCGGAAACTTGGGGGGAGTGAGTGGTGGCGGGGTTAGCCACCGCTGGTTCTAAATGAGGCTTGGGTTTGACGGCGTGCAATATCTATGTTCGCATCCGTGCATTCTTTGCGTAACATAAGCACCATGTTTCATGCCACTCTTCGCCAGTTTTGCCGCCAACTGATTTTTGTGTCGCTTTCGTTGAGCATTGTCGCTCCGGCGATGGCGGATCAGCGCGAAGATGCTGAGGAAGCAGCGCAGGCTCTGGCTCGCGACCAGGAGAGGCTGGGGGGCTATGTCTTCCGCTCTGAAGCCTGGGTGGGTGGCCTGAGCAAGGACATCGGCAAGGCAGTGAAGATGCAGCTCTTTAAAGGCCACGAGTACTGCATCGGCGTGGCAGTGCCGAAAAAGTCGGGTATCCGCGTGACGGGTGCGGTGCTGGATTTCCAAGGCAATCCAGTGGGCGAGATCCAGCCGGTGCTGGATGGCTGGGGCTTCCTGCTCTTTTTCAAACCGAAGAAGACGGGCATCTATGTGACGACGATCCGCCTGGAGGAAGATGGCAAGCAGAAGGACACCGCTTGTGCGATTGTGACGGGATACAAGTGACCTTTCACATTACTCGCGCAGCGCGACGGCGGGATCGACCCTGGCGGCGAACCAGGCGGGGATGAGTGCGGCGAGGACGCAAAGGATGACGGCAAGGGCACAGATGGAGCTGAGATCAGCGGCCTCGATCTTCGCGGGGATCTCGCTGAGGAAGTAGATGTCCTGTGGGAAGAAGTCGCGCCCAGTACGAGCGGCGATGAATTCGCGCAGGTCATTGCGAAAATGAAGGACTGTGAAGCCGCTGGCCAGCCCGGTGAAGATGCCAAGCATGGCGACGATACCCGCCTGGGTGAGGAAGATGCCGATGATCTGCCCGGCACGCGCGCCGAGTGCGGTGAGGATGCCGATCTCCTTCCTCTTTTGCGTGGTGACGGTGATGGTGGTGTTCATCACGCAGAAGGCGGCGACGAGGATGATGAAGAAGAGCAGGAAATAGAGCAGAGACTTTTGATTTTCCACGGTCTGAAGCATGTAACCGTGGATGTCTGTCCAGGTGCGTGGTCGCCAGTCGATGGGCAGAACCTCCGAGTTCATCCACTGATAAGCCAAACGGTCGGCCAGGTCGGGATCACTGAGTTCGACTTCGATGCCGCTGACATCGCCTTCGAGATTAAAGAGTTCCTGGGCAATATGGATCGGCGTGTAGCAGCGCTCGCCAGCGGTGTCAGCCCGCAGGATGGCGGTGACGGTGAGTTCCTGAGGCACAATGACGATTTCATCGCGCACGGCCTTTGACTTGGCTGGGTCCTTTTCCTCCTCGGCGGCGCGGAGGTTGCGGATCATCTGACGGATAGTGTCGCCCGCGAGAACGGAAAGAACATCGCCGACTTTGACCTTTAGCTTCTTGGCGAGTCGGTCGGTGATGATGATGTGGTCACTCTTCAGGTCAAAGGTACCCGCGATGCGATGGCGATCGAGCTTGGTGAGCAGGGCATTGTCAGCGCCTTCTTTGAGTCCGAGAAGCTCCACGCCTTCAGGATCACTTTTTCCAAAGCGAATAGCTGCGATTCCCTCGGCCATGGGCGTGGCGGAAATGACGCCTGGCTGCTGGAGGATGAGCTTCTGGACATCGCGCCAGTTCGAGCGCTGAATGGGAGGCGCACCTTCGGGGAGTTCACCCACAGGCCGTGCGTCCTGCATGAGGACGATGTGCGGTTCGAAGCCGAGGAGGAGTTTTTTGAACTCAACCTGCCAGCCTTTAAACACAGACATCACGACGACAAGCACGCCAACGCCAAGTGTGACGCCAACGATCGAAATGAGTGTGATGATCGAGACGAACGAGCGCTTCGGGCGCAGGTAGCGGAAGGCGAGGAAAAGAGCGCTGGAAGGCATCGGCGGAGGAGTAAGCCGTGGGCGGCTGGCAGTGACCAGTGATTACTTCAGCCAGCGCTCAAAAAACGCGTAGATCGCAGTATTGGATTCTTCGTTGGGATCATGCTTCTCGCGGTTGGTCATGGCGATGCGGTCTTTGTGGCCAAATAGGGCATAGACGGCGCGGATGTGGTTGAGGACAGTCCAGCGTTTCGGCGGATCTTCAGCTCCACCAGAGACGAGGAAGGGGCGAGGTGCCATGAGCGCTTGGAATTCCACCAGGTCGTGACCTTGCTCGATCAGGGTTTTATAGGCTCCAGTTCGAGGGCTCTCAGCCGAGACGAGGCCAGGCTTGCGGGTGAGCGCTGGATCGAGACCAAGATACCAAGGTTCCTGGTAATTGATGCTGCCGCGCGTTTCATCAAACACGATGCCTGGGTCTGACCACGCCGCGCAGGCATACTTTTCCCAAAGACACGCCCCGAACATGCTCCACTTACCGCCATAAGAGTGACCGACGATGCCGATTCGCTTCGAGTCCACCTGCGGCAGATTTGCAAGCACCTGCCAGGCATTCGCTGAAATATAGGCGAGATAGCTGAGCGGCTGGCACTTTGCTCCTGCGCATAGCTCGGGCTTGCGTGCATCGCCACCTGGAGACCCGATACTGAGGCTGACAAAGCCGAGTTTAGTGAGCTGATAAGCGAAGTCGCGCAGTGGTTTTTCACTCAGGCCGGCGCTGGTTTCGGGATCATAGTAAGGCACGAAGACCGCAGGGAATGGGCCTTTTCCCTCGGGAAGGAGCAAATAGCCCTCAGAATGCTGATCCGGGGAGATCTGTATTCGCACCTTCTGCTGGGTGAAGTTCTCGCGCGCCTTGGATTCGAGGACTTCTAGTGCGGGTTTTTCCAGCAAGGGCGGCCAGGCTCCCATGATCCGCTGCCAGTCGGCTAGAATTTCTGTGCGGCGGGCTTGCCATTCGCCTGGTGTTGTAGCGGAACGCCCGTCCTTCATGAGCAAAGGGGAGCGGTAGGCGCCCAATTGATCCGCCCATTCCTTCGGCGGAGTCGTGGACTCGGCGGCATGAAGGGGCAGGTAAGCCAAAACAAGTAAAAGGGTGGCGCGCATCTAGCCACGCTAGCAGCCCACAGGATTTAAATCAACGCAGGCACCCCAAAAGAAACGGCGGACCAGAATTTCTGATCCGCCGAATGGGGATTCTTCGTGATTAACGCTGCTCTTTACTCAGCTCCTGCCACTGGCTTGGCACCTTCTTTGAAGCAGTAGAGGTGCGTGTGGGTGGTGATGTAGATGCAACCGTTGGCGGCGACGACGCTGCTGAGTAGTGGGGATGGGAACTCGATGGTCTTGAGTTCTTTGAGTTCCTTGCCTTCGGCGAGGATGAAGAGTTCACCTTCTTCGTTGCCGATCCAGACTTTGCCGTCAGCGACGAGCGGGCTGGCCCAGATGTGGCCTTTGGTGTCGAATTTCCAGTATTCTTTGCCAGTCTTGGCATCGAGGCAGAAGACGCGGCCGGTGTAGTCGGCGGTATAGACGAGGCCGTCTTTCACCGCTGGGGTGGAGATGGAGCGCTCGATGCCTTTGAAGGTCCAGACGGCTTTGCCGGAGAGGTCACCGGTTTGCTTTGGATCGATGCAGCTCAACATGCCGACGCCTTCGCCGTGCTCGGGGTCCTGGCCGATGTTCACATAGACGAGGCCGTCATGGAAGACGGTGGTGCCGATGATTTCGCTCGGGCCGTCGTATTCGACATACTTGATGGGCTCGCCAGCGGAGTTCTTGCGATACTCAGGCGGGTTGGCGTCATAGCGCCAGAATTCTTTGAGGATGTCGAAGTCGTCCTTCTTCTCGGTCTCGGTGGCCATGGAGTAAACCCAGCCGTCGCCAGCGCCGAAGATGATTTGTTTTTTTCCATCGATCTCACCCAGTGTCGGGCTTGACCAGGAGCAGTGGAGGACGCGCTCGGAGGCGACGTGATCCATCTCGCCGAGCAGGGTGCCGTCTTCGGCGTTCAGCATGATGAAGCTAGGGGCTTGTGGGGCGGGAATGTTGGTGTGGGTCCAGTCCACGCCATTGCAGGTGGGGGCGAAGAGCTTGCCATCGACGATGAGCGGGTAGCCGGCGGTGGCGTTGTGCTGGAAGACGCCGAGTTCTTTGTACATGTCATACACCCAGAGGATGTCGGCGTCGGTTTTGCCGGGCTCGACAGGGACGGGTTTGCCATCTTTGTCAGGAGCGGCCATGAAGGCGGCTTCGTCTTGCATGCCTTGGTTGCCATTGGACATGCCGTTGACGTCCATGCAGATGATCTGGCAGCGGTTGCCGGGGACGTAGGCTTTGTCACCGACGATGGTTGGGCTGGCGCAGACGCCGAGATATTCCCAGTCGTTCACTTTGCCGGAACCCATCTTCGGGGAAACCATCTGCCATTTGAACTGGCCGGTGTATTCATCGAAGACCATGACGATGCCGCGGTCGCCGATGTGCTTGTCGTTGCGAGGGGATTCGTTGTTCGTGCCGACATAGACCTGACCGCTGGCGATCATGGGTGTGCCGTAGGTCTGGGAGCCGAGTTTGGCCACCCAGAGGCAGTTCTTGGTGGTGGACATGTCGATGTCTTCCGCGCCGGGGCCTTTGTTGGCTTCTTCGGCGTTTGGACGGAGACGACCAGCGATCTTTGGCGCGGCCTTGGGGCCATATTTCTTGCCGGGATCAATGTCCATAGGCAGCCCCTTTTCAGGGGAAACCATGTTTCGGCTCTGGCCGCCGCCCCATTCGGGAAGGTCGGCTGCATGGAGGGAAGCGGCGCTTAGCAGCGCGAGGAGGAGGGTGTTTTTTGGCTTCATTGGAAAGGGCTGGAGCGAAAGTTACTTGTTCTCGGTGATGCTGAGGTTGTCGAGGAAGACGCGCTTCTGGTTCATCGGTGTGAAGCCGAAGATGCCGGGGC
>JAGKWZ010000374.1 GCA_021151605.1 Verrucomicrobiaceae bacterium | reverse complement strand
GTATGTTTGCTTGGCATTGGCGGCGTATGGCCGCCGCGGCTGAATTCATAGACCTTCCTGGTCACGCCGCCAAGGGCACGCCGCCAAGGGGCGGGAGGCCTTCCGGAAGGTGCTCGGGGTGATGGGGATCGCCCCCCCCACGACGCCCCGCCGCGCCCTCCTCCACTTCCTCTTCAGCCGGGCGCGGCTCCGGCTGCGGGGGCTGTCGTTCACACCGCGCGAACCCGAACAGATCGCCGCTGCCGAAGGTCATGATGACCACGATCACGACCATGAGGAAGGCACCGGCTGGTCGCAGCTCACCACCTTCTTCGCAGGCACGAGCGGATTGCTGCTGGTGCTGCTGACCCTCTCTCTTCTCAAGAGCAAGGAGGTGGCAGCGTGAGATTTGATTCAGTCAAAAGGATTCACCACGGAGACTCCACACCGCAGGAAATCATCCACGTTCCGCGTGGCTACCGTCAGGTCATGCACCATGGCCGTAGCAGCAATCAAGCTGTCAGTGGTAGGCAAAGTCTTGGGACAGTTCAGCCTACCCCAGCGATCCGCAATTTCAGGTGTCACGGGCAGGATCGCGTCTGCATAATCCACACAAAACTGATTCAGCCATTGCTCGATGATCTCGGCCCGGCTGACGTCCTTTCTTCTCAGCAATTCGATCCCGTTTCGGATCTCGCCCAGCGTCATGACACTGAGGAAGTGTCCGACATCCAAGTTCGCCTGCATCCATGCCAGCACCTTGGGGTGGCACTTCTCACGCTTACGCAGCTCAGAGACGACGTTGGTGTCCAGGAGGAAACTCATGCAAAGTTCACTTGGCGACGTTCCCCCGTATCACTGGACCGCACAGGCAGAAAATCCTCTGGCCATGGATCTCCTCCATTGAGCAGAAAATCCGCAAGGCTATGTCTCCGTGCGCCCGCAGCAGAAGCCTGCGGCTCATATTTCAAAGCTTTGGCAAGGATGCTGAGATGTTCCTCTTCGACAGAGACGCCATGCTCAATGGCCTGGCTGCGGAGCTTCAGCACCAGTTCATCATCCACATTTTCAATCAGCAGCTTGGACATGTTGAAAACTGCTTCTTCGGCCAAAACAAGTCAACTCAGGATTCGGACGCAGGAGGTGCCCCAATGCTGAACAAGCTCATCCGCTTTTCCCTGCATCATCGTCCGCTCATTCTCATGACGGCGCTGATGGTGCTGCTGTTTGGTTGGCAAACACTCACGCAGTTGCCCGTCGAGGTCTTGCCAGACATGACGAAGCCCACGGTCACCATCTTGACCGAAGCTCCTGGCCTCGCGCCAGAGGAAGTCGAGACGCTCGTCACGCAGCCGCTCGAAAGTGCAGTGCAAGGAGTTGGCGGGCTTGATCGACTGCGCTCAAATTCCGATGTCGGCCTCTCGCTCGTTTTTGCCGAGTTCGGCTGGGGCACGGATATCTACCGCGCGCGACAATTGGTGCAGGAGCGCATGCAATCCGTGCTGAACACCCTGCCTGCCGGTGCCAAGCCAGGCATGACGCCGGTGTCATCTCTGATGGGCGAGATCCTCCTCGTCGGGCTGCGCAGCACCGATGGCAAAGTCGCGCCGATGGATCTCCGCACGCTCGCTGATTGGACGATTCGCCGTCGCCTGCAAAGCATCGGTGGAGTGGTCGAGGTGCTGACCATCGGCGGCGGTGTGAAGCAGATTCAAGTGCAGCCAGATCCGAATCGATTGGCCGCATTTGGCGTCACCTTTGAAGAGATCGAAGCCGCTGTGAGCAAGGCGGCAGGCAATGCCACGAGTGGTTATCTGCAAGCCGGCCCGCGCGAGATCATGGTGCGCAATCTTGCCATGACGACATCGCTAGAAGACATCGCAGGCAGCGTGATCAAGACAGTCGGCAACCGCGCCGTGCTCATCCGCGATGTCGCGGAGGTGAGACACGCCGTGCAAACCATGCGCGGCGATGCCAGCGTGAATGGACAGATGGGCGTGGTACTAAGCATCGACAAAGCGCCCGGCTTTGACACGCTGAAGCTCACAGCAGTGATCGAAACGGCTCTCGAAGAACTGCGCCCCACACTGCCTGCAGGAGTCACGGCCGAGATCATGTTCCGCCAGGGCGACTTCATCGAGCACGCCATCGGCAATCTCAAAGAAGCCATTCGCGATGGCGCGATCATGGTGACGATCATTCTGTTTCTCTTCCTGCTGAACTTCCGCACGACTGCCATCACGCTCACAGCCATGCCGCTTTCGTTCGCGGTCACGATCCTCACCTTCAAGTTCTTCGGCGTCAGCGTGAACTCCATGACTCTCGGCGGACTCGCCGTCGCCATCGGCATGGTGGTGGATGATGCGATCGTGGATGTGGAGAATGTGTATCGGCGGCTGAGAGAAAGTGGAATAGGTTTTCAACCCGTTGGATCCAACGAGTTGAAAACTCGTTCTACGTTGGAGGTCATTGCCTCTGCTTCCGGCGAGGTGAGAAACTCCATCCTCTACGCTACCATCCTCATCATTCTCGTCTTCCTGCCACTGCTTGGGTTAGAAGGCATCGAAGGTCGCCTCTTCACCCCCATCGCCATCGCCACGATCACCAGCATGGCGGCGTCTTTTGTCGTGAGTCTCACCGTCATCCCAGTGTTGTGCTCACTGCTGCTCAAGCCCTCGAAAGGCAGTCATGGCGATGGCTTCATCGTGCGGGGCATGAAGTTCATCGTGCGTCATACCTTCCTGCGTTTCGCGCTCGGCACACCGATGCTCGTCATCGCACTCGCAGGCATCTTGCTCATCGCCTCGCTCATGCTCTACCCGATGATGGGGAAGGAATTCCTGCCCGCGTTCAATGAAGGCAGTGCCACGATCTCCCTCGTCAATGCGCCGGGAACATCGCTCGCTCAATCCAACGAGATCGGTGAGGTCGGCGTTCGTTTGCTGCAAAGCATCCACGAAGTCAAAAGCGTTGGCCGCCGTGCTGGACGTGCTGAAAAAGACGATCACGTCATGCCCGTGAGTGTGAATGAGTTTGATGTGGAGTTCCATGAGAACGGCCGCCCGCGCGATGTCGTCTTTGCCGACATCCGCAAGAAGCTCCAAGGCATCCCAGGTACCTTCGTCAATGTCGGCCAACCAATCAGCCATCGGCTCAGCCATATGCTCAGCGGCGTCTCGGCCAAGATCGCTGTGAAGATCTTCGGTCCTGATCTCGACGTGCTTCGCGAGAAAGGTGCCCAACTCCGCGACCTCGCCAAAACGATTCCTGGTTTGACCGATGTGAACCTCGAAGCGCAGGTGCCGATCCCCCAAATAAAGATCGAAGTAAACCGCGACCGCGCCGGTGCCTACGGAGTGCAGCCTGGAACACTCAATGAACAAGTCTCGACCCTGCTTGGTGGCAAGACCTTTGCCGAACTCCGCGAAGGACAGCGCAGCGTCGATCTCGTCATGCGCCTGCCGGAAAGCTGGCGTGATTCACCCGAGAAGCTTGGCGATCTCCTCATCGAGACTGACAGCAAACAGCGCATCCCTTTGCGGCTCGTCGCCGACGTCCGTGAAGGTAAAGGACCGAACGTCATCAATCGTGAAAACGCCCAACGCCGCATCGTCATCGCCGCCAACACGAGCGAGCGCGATCTCGAATCGCTCGTGCAGCAGTGGGACGCCGCGGTGAAGGAAAAAGTAAAACTGCCTGAAGGCTACTTCCTCCGCTTCGAAGGCGAGTTTCAGGCGCAGCAGGCAGCGGCAAAGCGCATCGCATTTTACTTCTCCCTCGTGCTGATCGCCATCACCATCCTGCTTTACAGCTACTTCCGCAGCCTCTCGCTGGCGCTCCAAGTCATGCTGAACATCCCGCTCGCGCTCATGGGCGGCCTTGGTCTGACTTGGCTGCTCATCAACAACATCAGCATCGCCACCATCGTCGGCTTCATCGCCGTGGGTGGAGTCGCCGCACGCAACGGCATCATGATGATCAGCCATTACCTGCACCTCATGAAGCACGAGGGCGAAGGCTTCAGCCGCCAGATGATCGTGCGCGGCACCCTGGAGCGACTCGTGCCCGTGCTGATGACCGCACTCGCCGCTGGCATCGCGTTGATTCCGCTGCTGCTCGCCGCCCATGAGCCCGGCAAAGAAATCCTGCATCCCGTGGCCGTCGTGATCGTCGGCGGCCTCGTCAGCAGCACACTTCTCGACCTCATGGTCACACCTGCCGTTTTCTACCTCTTTGGCCGTAAGGCCGCGTTAAAGTCCATCCAAACCCACCCCCACCCATGAAAACCAAACTGCTCCTCCTCACTCTCATCTCCACCCTGACCTTCGCTCATGAAGGTGTCGAACGCGGCCCGAATGGCGGACGCATCGTCGAGTTCAGCAAAAACGAAACCATGCACGGCGAAGTCCTCGTCAAAGGCGACAAGTTCCACATCGCCCTGCTCGACAAGGACATGAAGCCCGTCGCCATGGCTGAACAAACACTCACGGCCATCACCGGAGATCGTGAAGCACCTCAGAAACTGGCTGTCGAAAAGGACACCAAGGGCTTCGTCGTCCCGGTCGTGAAGTCGGGCGAGTGGCTGATTCTCCAGTTCAAGAGCGAGGCGAAAGCCAAAGCCATCACCGCCCGCTTCGAATACAACACCGCCATCTGCGAAGGCTGCCAGGCTCAGGAGTGGATCTGCAAATGCGAGCCTGAAGGGGCGAAGAAGTAATCGGCGAGCAAATCGTCTCTTACTTTGTGCTATGCTAAATGGTCGCCATAACAGGCAACCTCAAGCCCACTTCGAAGACACAAATGCACCTCGACGCACTTTCTTACCTTTAGGAGCCTCCGGCCGCTTGACAGAAGCACGGCTTGCCCGTGATCGTACCGTAGTTTCCGCTCCTGTGTCCCAGTACTTCATTACGAAATCCGGCAAAACCGTCGGCCCATGCACTCTCGATGACCTCCGCAGCTATCTAGCTTACGGTTCGGTCAGAGACTGTGATCTGACAATGCGCGCCGGTGAGCAGGTCTGGATGCCCCTGCGCCAACTGGAAGAACTTCAGCTCGATCAGGGCACCGAATCCTTGCAGGAGATCACACGCCGTCGCCGCATCGTGCGCTATCGGGAGTATGAAAGAGTGCCGCTAAAGCAGCAAAGCGGCTGGGTGATTCAGGAGCTGCTGCTCGGCTTCCTGTTCTTTCCGCCGAAGCTCTGGCGCGCCTCGGCCAGTGTATTTCAGGAGCGCATCTTTCGTCGTAAGGCTGATGAGGAAGGCTTCCTGACTTATTGG
>JAGKWZ010000059.1 GCA_021151605.1 Verrucomicrobiaceae bacterium | reverse complement strand
GCATAGGTGGTGCCGGCGAGCCCAAAGATGAGAGAAAGCAGGATGGCGGCGGCGGCGGCCATGCTTTTGCGATGTCGGCGAACCATCTTCATGAATCGATAAGCGACGCTGGGCGGCGTGGCGGAGACGGGCTCGTCATTCAGATAGCGCATGATGTCGAGCATCAGGCTGGTGGCGGTCTCGTAGCGGCGGTCGCGGTCTTTTTCCAGAGCACGGAGGACGATCCAGTCGAGGTCTCGTTTCAGTGCCTGCGTGAGGCGTGGAACCTGGGTGTGGCGCTGCTCGGCGGTGCTGCGAGTTTTCTCGGTGAGATGAATGAGTCGGCTGCTGGGGCGCTTCGCGTCTTCCTCGCGGATGTGGCGAAGAACTTCATCAATGGGTGCCTGGCGGACGATATCGAAGGGCAGGGGCGTCTCACCGGTGAGGAGTTCATAAAGGATGACGCCGAGGCTGTAGATGTCGCTGCGAGTATCGACATCAAGCCCACCGAGTCCTGCCTGCTCGGGGCTCATGTACTGCGGTGTGCCGATGATGACGCCCTGCATGGTTTGCACGAGATCATTGCTGAAGGCGGCGGAGGTCTGCGCACCGAGAGCTTTGGCGATGCCGAAGTCGATGACCATTGGCACGGGCTTGCCGTCGATCTCGGTGACGAGGATGTTTGAGGGCTTTAAGTCGCGGTGGAGAATGGCCTTCTGATGCGCGTGTTGCACGGCCTGGCAGACGGACATGAAAAGCTCCAGCCGCTGGCGAACAGTGAGCCGCTTGGCATCGCAGTAGCGGGTGATGGGCGGTCCTTTGACCAACTCCATGACGAAGAAGGGACGGCCAGCATCCGTGGCACCGGCATCGAGCACGCGTGCGATGTTCGGATGATCCATGAGCGCGAGCGCCTGACGTTCGGCGTCGAAGCGCGCGATGATCTCCTTGCTGTCCATGCCGGCCTTGATGACCTTCAGCGCGACTTCGCGGCGGATCGGTTCATGCTGCTCTGCACGCCAGACGAGACCGAAGCCACCCTCGCCGAGCACTTCCTTCAGGCAGTAGCGGCCGATGTAGTCCCCTTCGCCCTCCCCGATCTTGTTTTGCGGCATCATGCCGGGCTGCATGATGATGGTGCTGTCATCATCCGGCGGCAGTTCGTCTTCCAAGCCGATGCCGAAAAGCGCGGCGGCGTCCTGTTCCTCTGTTGGAGCCTTTTGGGTGATGATGCGCGTGGTACCGGTATCCATGGGGCGGGGGAATCAGCGGTTGGTGGCTGGGAGATCGATGGCGTCGTCCGTGAGGAGTGCGGCGACTTGCCCCTTTGGACCTGAGATGGTGGACTTCGCGGGCAGCTTCGCGATGGGGACATCGACCTCATACAGCGCATCGGCCACTTCGACGCGGCCATTGTCCACACTGGCGAAGGCCATGAGGGATTTGTTTTCCCCGCTGGAAACAGGGAGGGCGATGCTCTCGCCCATGCGCGCGGCAATGTTTTTCAGCGCCTCCTGCTGCTGAGCGCGCTCGATCTCGGCGACTTTTTTCCGCGCCTGCTCGGGCGGCAGGCTCCGGCGTGCGGCGCGCTTCAGCGGTTCATATTTGGGCTCCAAACGCTGGATCTCCAGGGCGATGAGGCCGTTGAACTTCATCTGGGCGGAACGGCGGAGGAGTTCCTTTTCCGCTGCGGCCAGGGTGCGGTGCTTGCGGATGACGCGGGCGACGGTGGCGACATCGCGCAAACGAAGGTCGCCAGTCTCCGGCATCATGTAAAAGCTGGTGTCCTTCTTCGCGCCAAACATCGGCCCATCGAGATCTGTGGGATCTCCTGTGGGCGCGGTCTGACAGCCTGCAAGAGTCAGCAGAAGAAGGAGTGAGGTGGAGCGAAGATGGCGCGGCATGGGTGTGAGAAGGTCAGGCGTTTGAGGTAGTAGCGGAAAACCTGGGTGGAGTTACAGGGAGGCGAAACTTTTTTCGGTGGACCCGAAGGACGGATCAATCCGATGTCGCCGCCTTCAGTTCATGCAGCGGGAAGGGCGAGGTCAGGGAGCGGCTCAGCCAGTCGAGTTGCCCTGAGAGGGTTGTCGGCTCACGCGTGAATTCTAGCCAGCCTTGAATACTGCTTTTCTTCGTGGGCTGGAATTGCGTCAGGGGCACGCTGTCCCGTAGGGTCAGGCCGCTGCTGCCGGTGACGGCAGTCCCATCCCCGAGGCGGCCTGCCCAGGTGGCTCCAGCGGACTTGGTGAGCGTGAGCAGCAGGCTTCCTGACGTCTGAGGGATGCTCACATCACTACTGAGTTCGGGAGTCAGCCTGAGCGTGTGTTTGCCCGTGAGGTCTCCGGCTTCGCTCGCTTGATGCCAGGCATGCACTTCGGCTCCGCCGATCTCGCCGCTAAGTTCACCCGTGAGTCGATTCAGGGTGAAAGTCAGTTCTTGGCTGCGTGGCAGGCGGATGGTGGCCGTCACATCCTGGCCGACTTCGACTGGGTCGATTTTACCCGAGAAGCTATGGCTCGCGGCTCCGAGTGTGAGCTTGCCGGTCAACGCCCCCAACGGCGTGACGGTGAGTGTGATGCGTCCGCCATGACCGGCATTGGCCGTTTCATGCCTTTCGATGAGGCCATGGAAAGTGCCCACGGTGTAACCCGGCAGCGGCTGCACGACCACAATGGTATGCTGTGGTGCGCTAGTGCCAGCGGCGTTCGTCGCGGTGATGGTGAGTGCGTAGCGTTTCGGTGTTTGCAGGATGATTGTCGGCCGCCCGCTGATCTGGCCCGTCCTGGAGTCTAGTTTTACTCCCGGTGGCAGGCCTTTGATGGTGAAACTCTTCGGCGAAGGCTGGGCGCTGAGGATCTCGCGCACCTCACCGCCAGTGACCCATGGACCAGGCGCGAAGGTCCTCAGCACGGGTTTTTGCAAAGCAGGAATAGAGCTGCCGGGGGAGCTGGGGTTCACGATCACGCTGACGTTTCCACTGGTCAGCCTCATTGGGGTGCCTGGGTTCTGAGGATTCACCATGCTGACTTGTAGGCTATAAAGCCCGGCCTGATCCGCGGCGATGCCGGGGAGCACGAGCAATGTCTCTGGATTGATCCCTCGTGGTATGGCCACGCCTCCGCGCAACCAGCGATAAGTGGCCTGCGGTGCTCCAGCGGCGACTTGCAGTACGAGGGTCTGGCCTGCCTCAATGCTGAGGCTGCGCGAGGATAGGTCCACCACACCGACATGTACGATATGGCTCAGCACGCTGCCCAGGCCGTTGAATACACGCACCTGCCATTCGCCGACATAACCAAGGGTAGCTGCGGGAATGGAGAAGCTGGCGGCATTGCTGCTGGGCACGAGGATGCCATTGCGCCGCCATTCATACTGCAAAGAAGTGCCGCTGGCAGAGACGCTGAGATTGAGAGGCTGCCCAAGACCCGCCAGGGCGGAGGCTGGCTGCGCAGTGATTGAGGGTGGGATTTGCCCTTCGCCTGTGAGGACGATTTCAAAGGGGTTTTCGTCGGGATCATCGCTGGTGATGAGCAGGGTCTGCGACTGCGCGCCACTGCTCGTGGGTGCGAAGGTGACCGTGAAGGTGGTGGTGCCACCGCCGGCCAGCGTGGAGGCTCCCGGCGCGGTGAAGCTGAAGTTTCCAGTGCCCGCGAGGCTAGCGCTGATCCCGGTGAGATTCAGCGAGCCTGCATTCCGGATCGTGAACGTGGCGGTCAAGCTGCTGCCGACGATCCTGGCACCGAAATCAAAGGTTGTGTTGTCCACGCGCTCGTTCGCGGGAGCCGTGCTGGCTCCATTGAAGACAGCGATGTCGGCGATGGGCAGGCCGCTGTAATTGTAAACAGCCTCGACAAGACCAGACGAGGCCGACGATTGCGCTCCTTGAGTCCGAGCACGGGCGCGCAGGATGCCACTCATCGGGAGGATTAGGCCGGTTTTCTCCCATCCGCCTGAGATGCGTGTGCCGAGGCCAAGCGAGGTCCAGCTAGTGCCGCCATTGGTGGAGATTTCAAAGCTGACCGCCAGGGCCTCCGGCGAAGTGCCTGCGCGCAGCCATTGAGCGCGGCTGGAACCCGTCAGCGTGAGGCTGTTGGTGGCGGGGCCATTTTTGAGCTGACCCATGCCTACCGTGCCAAAACCACCGCCGACCAGCACCGCCCCATCCGCACCGAGGAGCACACAACTCGGGGCGTTAATGGAGATCGCCCGGCCAAAGTCTGAGTCCAGGGTGCCGTCTGCTAAAAGACGCGCTACAGTTCCCCAAGGCAAGCCGTCGATTTCATTGAACTGCCCTGCCACGATTAACTTCCCATCGGTTTGCAGGACTGCGCTTTCGACACGACCTGGCCCGCCAGTTGTCTGAACCAAGTTTGGCACATAGGTCGTATCCGGGGCACCATTTGTCTGGAGTCTTGCCAGCATGGAGCGCGACAATCCTCCGACTTCCGAGAAGCTGCCTCCGACGATGACTTTGCCATCTAGCTGAAGTGCTAACGCGTTAACGCTACCATTCACGTCGGCTGTGAAACTGGTGTCCAGCGAGGCATCGTCATTGATCCGGGCCACACGATTCGATGAACCCGCACTGGTGAAGCTGCCACCGATCAGGAGCTTGCCGTCCGGCTGTAAAGTCATGCATGAAACCGCAGCCGAGAGGGTCAAGCCTTGGCTGGTGGTGTCGAAGATACCGAGTGAGCCGTCTGCGTGCAGCCGGGCGAGGTTTACCCTTGTCTGGCCCCCCACCTGTGAGAAGGCCCCGCCTATGTAGATGCGTCCGTCGGGCGCAGGTAGGATGGCTGCGACATAGCCAGTGCTGACATTGGGATTGAATCCAGTATCGAGGCTGCCGTTGGCATTCAGCCGAGCCACGCGATTGCGTGTCTGCCCATTGACCGAAGTGAAGTATCCGCCCAGCAGGATCTTCCCATCCTCCTGAACAGCCACGGTATTGACATCGCCTCCTGAAACCGTTGGGGCAAAACCCAGGTCAACGGTCCCGTTCGAGTTGATCCGCGCGATGCCTGACCTCACCTGACCTCCCACGAGGGTGAATCCACCCGCGATCACTATTTTCCCGTCAGGCTGAACGGCAGAGGCAACGACCTCATTATTCACATCGACATTGAATGCCGGGTCCAACTCTCCGGGCAGACTCAGCGGCGTGGTAAAGGTGCGGTCCTGTCCCGAAGTGCTGCCGAGGGAGCCACCGCAGCGCACCCGGTAATGGTAGGTCGTCCCCGGTGTGAGTCCGGTCAGTGAGGCGGATGCGATGGTGTCTGCGCCGCCAGTGAGAGAGCCTGGCGTGGCAGCGACATTGGAGCCATATCCAGTGGTGGTGCCGTAGTCGAAGACGACGGACGTTCCTGTGGCCCCATGGCCGTTCACCAAACCGCGAACGGTGGCGGAGGTAAGAATGATGGAGCGTGCATCCAGAGTCAGGGCGGTGGGAGCCCTGGTATTGCCTGAGCTGGTGATGGGGATGTCGAAGGGGTTCTCATCCGCGTCATTGCTGGAAATGTGGATCGTCGCCGATAGCGGCCCTACGGCATGGGGGGCTACACTGACCGTGAAAGTGGTGCTCTGTCCTGTGGAGAGATGAACCGTATCGCTGGAGTCGCCATAGGGGGAACTGCCCGAAGCGAGTACATCGCTGATGATAAAGTCTGCCGCGTTCGTGCCCGACTTCGTGACCCGCAGACCAAACAGCTCACCGTTGCCGGTATTGCTTACTGTGAAGGTGGAGGCGGTCTGTGGATGGATCAGAGCGGCTTTAAAGTCATCCTGGCTGATAGGCTCCCCGGTGATGGCCGCACTTTGGATATCGATCCCCAGCCCGATGTCGAAGGTGTCTGCCGCCGTCATTCCCCAGCCTGCGGTATTTAGGTTCAGCGTGATGAGCGACTGGCCCCCGCCCTCTGCCGTGAGGATTTTCGTGGCAGCATCATAGCGGATGCGCACCAGGCCGGACTCTGCTGCGGTGGCTGGACCGTCTTTGGCACCCACCTCATAGCCGTTTCCTTCATCATCAATCAGGCCGTGGTGAGCCAGGAAGCGGCGGGTCGGCTCCATGCTCAGGACAGAAGCCAAGTAATAGGTGTCCCCAGCCGGGGTGGTGAATGAGATGAGCAGGCCATTGTCGATGAAAGCACCTCCCGAGGAGGCCACCGTCTGAGTGGAGGGGATTTTGGCGGTGGTCTCCACGCTCCAGCTTTGGTCGAAGCGCGGTTTGAAGCGCTGGTGAGTCAGCACCACCGTGGCGGTGCTGGGCGTAGCCGTGGTGGAAAACTCCAGCTTCCCGTCCGACTGTCTCACTGTGGAGGACCCGATCCTACGAGTGATATCAAATTCACTGCTCAGCAGCGCGCCGGAGAAATCATAGACCGCAGCTGTCGAGGCCACATTGACAGCACCAAGCGCCACTGCAGGGCCACCATCTGTCAAAGGCGCGCCGCCAGGTGCCTGGACGGCGATTTCAGGCTCATCACCGATGATCTGCACGGTAAGATCGGAGCCGGGTGGCGAGATGCGTGAGGTACTAGCACTGACGGAGCCGTAGTCGGAATAGGTCTTGTTGTTCAGCGCCTGATCGGTCAGCGAGATCTGGGGGAAATAGATGCCAGAAGTGAAGCCCTGATACACTGTCACCGGCACACGGTACACCCCACTGTTTGCATCCCCGGAGATGATGCTGCCGAGGCCGGTGGAACTTATGGAGCCATCAAACGACTCACTATTCGACCAAATGGACACACTCTTCAGTCCGGAGATGCTGTCGGTGAAAGTAATGTCCACATCAAAGGTCACATTCCCAGTGGTGACATCCACAACGGGTGGGAAACCGCTGACACTGACTAGCGTGGGCCCAGTGCTGTCCACCGTACCTGTATTCACCACCGTGACTGGCGCGGGCACGGCGGTTGGGATGAGGTAAGTGTCCTCTTCGTTATTGTCCCCCGGTGTGGTCCACTTCGTGTCGTAAATGCCGGAAATCCCGGGCATCCAGACCGTGACAGGCCAGTTCCCAGGGGCTGCATACCTGGGGAAGTCCACCGAGTGCTCATAGGTTCCACTGCTGACCGTGCCAGACACGCGGTCAGAGTCGAAGAAGCCGATGTACTGGCCTAATTCGTATTTCACGGCATTCGGGCGACTCACATAGGTGTTGAGGTCCAGGGAGGTCACCGCCGGGTCATCGATCTCCACCTTCACCCGCATCGTGCCCGACTGAGCAGAGGCAGTCACGTCTGCTGGAGTCGGAATGAAGGACACCTCGGTGACGCGCCTTTGCGGGGCTGCCACTGGCTCAATAAAGAGGGTAAAGGTCCCTCTCTCCAGATCCCCATTTTCGTTCCAGCCACCCACGGAGACGGCGTAGGTCGTGCCTGCCTGAGCCAGGAAAGTCAGCCTTGAGACTGCGTAGTCCCTGCCAAAGGCATTGAGGTCAGTTTCACCGCTTTCATCGTTAAAGCCGATGGGCAGGAGGGCGGCCAGCGAGCCGCCGCCCGCATCCTGATAAAGACTGATCACGGTGTCCAGGCGGCTGCCTGCTGTGTGCAGCGTGACCCAGCCCGTCGTCGGAGCCGTCCACCTCGACCAGACCGTTGCCCCGACGATATTATCGAAGGTTTTCTCTCCCGCCTCCAGCGTGGCATTGCGATTGGAGCCGCTGACAGCCACTGTCGCTGCATTGCCGAGATTCAGACGATTGGCAAAATTGTCCCCCATCGTCCCGGTGAAACCCGTGCCCGTGAGATTGATGTCGAAGGGATTCTCATCTGAATCATTGCTGGCGATGTGAAGGGTGGCGGTCTGCGGGGCCGCTGCTGTGGTGGGGGCAAAGGTGACGTTGAAGCTGGTGCTGGCACCGGCAGCAAGGGTGCTGGCAGCCGGGGCGGTCAGGCTGTACGCACCCGCTCCACTGAGCGTCACATTGATGCCAGTCAGTTCGGCAAGACCATTGTTGATGATGATAAAAGTTCGTGAAGTCGTGCCGCCTAGGCTGACCCTGCCGAGGTCCAGAGTCGTTCCTGACAGCCGCTCACTCACGGCCATGGCACCATCAAAGACACGAATCTCAGGTGCCGGCGGCGCTCCATACGGGGCGGTGGTTTCGATGAGGCCAGAGCTAGCACTCAAATAGCCACCTACGATGCGGGCGCGTGCTCGCAACTGCCCCGATACGCCGAGGCTGGCCCCCGTGAGCTCCCAGCCGCCCGTGATCCGGCTGCCTGTGCCCAGAGGGAGCCAGGTAGCGCCACCATCCTCTGAATGCTCAAAGGTCACGGACTGAGTCTCTGGTGAACTGCCGCCACGCAGCCACTCGACGCGGGTGGGGCTCGTAGCACTGAGGGTCTGTGTGGCGGGTTCATTCAGAAGGCGGGCGATCTTGCTGCGGGCGTAGCCCTGGACGTTGGAAAACTGCCCGGTCACGAAGACGCTGCCATCCTCCAGCAGCGTCATGCCATCAATCGAGTCATCCGCATCCGCGAAGAAGTCGGCATCCACTGTGCCATCCACATTCAGCCGCGCCAGACTGCGGCGTGCTACACCACTGACCGTCGTGAAGTAGCCGCCGAGCAGCAGCTTGCCATTGGCCTGGAGACTGAGGGCCATCACCCAGTTGTCCGCGTCCGGATTGAAGCTGGCATCGACAGCCCCAGTGGGCTCCAGCCGCCCAATGTAGTTGCGCGTAATCCCACCGAGTGTGGTGAACTGTCCTCCGACGATGATCTTGCCATCCGGCTGGAGGGCGATGCTGTAGGGGTTGCTATTGGCGGAACAGACGAAGCTCGTATCTAGGCTGCCATCCGCATTCAGCCGGGCAAGACGCTGTCTGGCTACCCCGCCGACCTGGCTGAAGGGACCACCAATGAGGATTTTCCCGTCTGGCTGCACGGCGATGCAGATGACGGTGGAGCTTACATTCGGGTTAAAGGTGGAGTCCAGGGTGCCATCGGCATTGATCCGGGCGATGCCGTTGCGAGTGGTGCCGCTGATGGTGGTGAACTGGCCGCCGATCAGGATTTTTCCATCCGGCTGGAGTGCCAGGCCGAAAATGAGCCCATTGGCATCCAAGTTCAGGCTCGGGTCCACGCTGCCATCGGCATTCAGCCTGGCTATCCGCCCCCGCGTCTGGCCGCCCACAGAGGCGAAGTCGCCCGCCACGACGATCTTGCCATCTTCCTGCACGACAGCCCCCCAGACGCCACCCGTCGTCCCTGGATTAAAGGCGCTGTCCAGCGCGCCATCGGCATTCAGCCGCGCCAACCGGATGCGGGCTGTCGCATTCATGCTGGTGAAGAAGCCGCCGAGCACCATTTTCCCGTCTGGTTGCTCGGCAGAAGCGAGCACGCTGAAGTCCGAGCTGGCAGGGTAGGTGTGATCCACCTCACCGGGGGTAAAGGCGGCGGCCGTCGTGAAGGTGGCATCCTGACCACCAGCTATGGCAAAGCCGCTCGCGAGGACTCGGTAGTGATAGGTCGTGGAGGGTTCCAGCCCGGTAATCGTGGCACTCACTGCGCTGGAACTGTGCCCGGAGACACTCCCTGGAGTCGCGGCGACATCGGAGCCATAGCTGGTCGTCAGGCCATACTCAAAACTGGGCGTCACCGTGGCACCATTATCTGTCACGCTACCATTGAGCAGGGCGGTTCTGCTCTGCACCTGGGTGGCGGGCAGCGTGGTGACCGAGGCAGAAGCCGCCACACCCAGACCGGTGAGGTCGATGGTGAAGGGGGATTCATCCGCATCATTGCTCCATAGCTGCATGGTCGCTGATCGTGCCCCCACCTTCGGGGCGAACTGGACCACAAAGGACGTCGTTCCACCTGCCTGCAGGGGACTCTGAGGTGGTGTAGTGACACTAAAGTCTGCTGCATTGGCTCCGCCGAAGGTCACCGCCAGTCCCGTGAGCGGCGCGTTTCCCGTATTGCGCACGTGGTAGGTCAGGGTGGATGATCCGACCACAAGCACCGAACCAAAGTCATAGGTGGTGGAGCCGCTGACGAGGTTTGTATTCAGCGGTTGCTCCATCACGATCTCCGGCGCATTTGCTCCTGCTGGGGCGATTGCCTGCACGAGTTCATACACCGAGCCATCTCCGCCAAAGTAGCCGCCCGTCATCTGGTAGCCGCGTGCTCGCACAAACGAGTGACTTGTGGGCAGGCTCAGTCCCGTGAGCTGCCAGCCTGCTGCGGTGCGCGTGCCACTGCCCAGGCCCACCCAGGATGAGCCGTCCGGGCTGGTTTCAAAGGTCACACGATCCACCTCAGGGCTGGTTCCGCTGCGTGCCCACGTCACCACACTGCCTCCAGCCGCTGCGGTCAGGGCCTGCATGGCAGGGCCGTGGTTCAGACGCACCAGCTTCGGCCGCGGGCTGGTGCCCTGGAGTTTGACATGCAAGCCACCCATAAGGGTCCGACCATCTGCCGAACCCGTAAGGCTGTAGGTGGAAAAGTCGGGGGATGGAACAAAGCCAAAATCCACCTGCCCGTGTGCATTGAGCAACGCCATTCGATTGCGCGGATAGGTGATTCCTGCGCGGGAAAGGGAAGTAAAGCGCCCCCCGATGACGGCACTGCCATTGACCTGCCGGGAAACCGCCAGCACATCGTCATTGGCCCCGGTCTGGTAGCTGACATCCAGACTGCCGTCAGCATTCAGACGGGCCAGCCCAGGTCGTGCGATGCCGCCGACGGTGGTAAATTCACCATTCACCAAGATCTTGCCATCTGCCTCGATCTGCACACCCCAGACGGCGTTGTTGATGTTTGGGTTGAAGCCCGTGTCCACCGTGCCGTCGGCGTTGAGTCGAGCCAGCCGGTTGCGCGTGGTGCCGTCTACCGTGGTAAAACCACCGCCAATGAGGATCTTTCCGTCTGGCTGGAGAGCCAGCGCACTCACGAAGCTGTTCAAGTTTGGATTAAATGTGGCATCCAGCACGCCAGCAGAGGTGATGCGCGCCAGTCGATTGCGCGCGGTACCACCAATCGTGGTGAAGGCTCCACCAAGCAGGATGCTGCCTGAGGGCTCTATGATGACGGCATAGACGTGGTTGTTTGCGTTTGGATTGAAAGTGCTGTCCAGCACACCGTTGGCATGAAGCCGTGCGATGTAGCTCCGCGTGCTGCCACCCATGCTGGTGAAAGCGCCACCTGTGAGGATCATGCCATCTGGCTGAAGCGCCAGCGAGTAGATCTCCCCGTTGGAATTTGGGTTGAATACAGTGTCCAGGATTCCAGTGGTACTCACCCGTGCGAGCATGGAGCGATCCGTGTTATTCACATGGGTGAACCAGCCTCCCACAAGGGTTGCGCCATCCAGCTGCTGCACGGTCGCCATGATCGCAGCTCCATTGACATCGAGATCATGATCCATATCCAGTGAGCCGTCACTATTCAGCCGGGCCACTCGGTTCCGGGTGGCATAATTCACCTGGGTGAAAGAACCACTGATCATGATTTTACCATCAGAAACTTCTACCACCCCTGTGACGGAGTCATTCACAACCGGCGTGAAGCTGTAGTCCTGCGTGCCATCATTGTTCAGGCGCGCCAGTCGGTTGCTCGTCACGCCCTCAATGGTGGTGAAGGAGCCACACACCAAGATCCTGCCATCTCCCAGGACTTGGAAGGCTGAGATGGAGCTATTGGCATTGGGATTGAATCCGGATGTCACTGAGCCGTCGCCGTTCACGATGGCCATTCGTCCACGCGTCTGGCCGCCAATGGTGCTGAATGAACCGGACACGTAGATGCTGCCATCCGTTCTCCGCTGGATCATGTTCACCGTGCCATTGGCATTCGGGTCATAGCCAGTGTCCAAGGTACCATCCTCACTCAGCCGCGCGATGCGGTTGCGCGTCACCCCGCCGATGGTGGTGAAGCTGCCGCCGACCAGGATCTTCCCATCCGGCTGCACCACGATGGTCTGGACGGTGCCGTTGGCATTCGGATTGAAGGAAAGGTCGAGGGTGCCATCTAGATTCAAGCGCCCGATGCGGTTTCTCGTCTGCCCTCCCAGACTGGTGAAACTTCCGCCTATCAGCAGTTTGCCATCGGCCTGCTGCGCCAGGGCATTGACCGTGGAACCAGCGCTCGGCACGAAGCTTGTATCAGGTGTGCCATTCGCATTCAGACGCCGTAGGTTGCTGCCGTTACTGCTGCCGAAATTGCCCCCGTAGAGGAACTTGCCATCCGCCTGCACCAGCAACGCACCCACGGAGCCGGTGAAATCCTGGAATTGAATGCTGGGATCAAAGCTGCCATCCGCATTCAGCCGGGCGATGTCCGTGCGCACAGCACCGCCGATCTGATCGAAATTCCCCAGCACCCAGATTTTCCCATCCGGCTGCTTGACCAGCGTGCTTGCAAACCCGCCCACAACATTAGCGATGCCACCACCCACGAAGCCGAGCTGCGCATGACCGCTTAGTGCGATGTCGAAGGGGTTTTCATCCGCATCATTGCTGTAAATGCGCAGTCTGGCCAGCCGCGGCCCTGGAGCCGTGGGTTGGAAGCGCAGGATGAAGCTGGTATTTCCGCCTGCCGCCAGAGCAGTGGCGGGCTCCACACGAACCCGATAATCCGCCGCATGTGGCCCGTCCAAGGTCACGGCGATGCCGCTGAGGTCGGACGTTCCAGTATTTAGGACGACGAATAGCCGCTCCAGTGCTGTATCCAACTCCAGGTTACCGAAATCCATCGTGCTGACCTCATCCGTGAGCGTCATTCCAGCCTGCTGCACCACGATCTCCGGCTGCGCTCCGCCACTGGCCGGGATGATGGCCGTGGTTTCATAGATGGAGCTGTCACCTCCGTAAAAGCCGCCCGTCATCTGGATGCCCTGAGCGCGGACCTGATAGCTCTGCCCTGAAGGTAAAGTCAGCCCGGTGAGCTGCCAGCCGTTCGTCGTGCGTGTGCCATTACCCAGGCTCGTCCAGGTGCTGCCATCCAGACTGCTTTCAAAGGTGACACGATCCACCTCCGGGCTGGTGCCCGCGCGCACCCAGGTCACAGAGGTGCCCGCGCTGTTGGCCGTAAGACTTTGCATGGCGGTGGTGTTCGTCAGACGGACATGTCCAGTGCGCGCCACCCCATTTGCCTGGGAAAAGGCCCCGCCGACCAAAACCTGACCTTCGTCGGTTTGAGTCAGGGAGTAAACGTCATCATTCAGATCCGCCAAAATGCCGGTATCCAGGCTGCCATCCGCATTCAACCGGGCCAGCCGATTACGGCTTCCGCCGCCGATGCTAACGGTGAAGGAACCTCCGACCCAAATCTTGCCATCGGCCTGAAGAGAGAGCGCATAAACGGAACCGCTCGGTTGAGGCGCGAAACCATCCAGGCTGCCGTTTGAATTCAGTCGGGCCAGACGACTGCGGCTGCTCCCGGCAATCGTTGTGAAAGCCCCACCCACCAGAATTTTCCCATCAGGCTGTACTTGTATCGCATAAATCGTCGAGTTGGCACCTGGATCAAAGCCCGTGTCCAGGCTGCCATCCACATTCAATCGAGCAATGCGGTTACGCGTCACCCCACCCACGGTCGTGAAGGTTCCACCCACCAGGATCTTGCCGTCTGGTTGAACGGCGAGAGCCCAGACATCGGCTGAGGCGCTACCTAGGTTTGGGTTGAAGCCAGTGTCGAGTGTTCCGTCAGCATTGACCCGCGCCAGCTTGTTTCTTGTCTGGCCCCAGAGCGTCGTGAAGGAGCCACCCACCAGGATCTTCCCATCGGCCTGGGGCGTCAGAACATTGAGAGGCGAAGTGGTCGAGAACGACGAAAAAGTGCTGTCCAAGCTTCCGTCTGCATTCAGGCGTCTCACCGTATTATTATCTTGGTAAATCAGCCGTCCGTCTGCCTGTGGGATGGTGCTGTAAGTATATCCCGAGGTGGACATAGGAGGGGTAAAGGCAGGGTCCACTATCCCCGATGGCAGCAGGCGTGCTATCGGGGTAAGGGGAAGTTCATTCACGCTCGAAAAGGAACCCCCAATGACAAGCTTGCCGCCTGCCGTGAGGCTCTGTGTCATAATGCTGCCGCCACGCAAATCCGTGGTCCCCGCCGAAAGCACCGTGCCACTGGAGGACAGGATTGCCACTAGCGGGCTGAACTGCCCAGCCACGCGGCTGAAGCCACCACCTACCACGATCCTGCCATCAGACATCACCATCACGTCCTGGACCGTGTCATCACAGTCCGCTCGGAATGTGCTGTCGACGCTTCCGTTACTGTTGAAACGTGCCAGACTCTGCCGCGCCAATCCCCCTGCCACTGTGGTAAAAAATCCGCCTGCCAGTATTTTGCCATCAGACTGGATGGAGATTGCATCCACCCTACTGTTGAGGTTGGGAAAGAATCCACTGTCCAAGCTGCCGTCCGTGTTCAAGCGTGCTAGGCGGTTACGTGTCACTCCGCCTACCGTCAAGAAGTTGCCACCCATCAGGATCTTTCCGTCCGGCTGGATCGCCAGTTTTTCGACCGAAGAGCTTGCGTTTGGATTAAAGCCGGAGTCCAGCGAGCCGTCCGTATTGATCCTGGCAATTCTATTTCGCGTGATGCCACTAACAGTAGAGAACTGACCACCGATCACGATTCTCCCGTCTGATTGTAACACCATGGTCTCCACATTAAGCGATGCATTTGGGTCATAGCCCAGGTCCAGGCTGCCATCTGTATTGATACGGGCAATGTAATTCCGACTCTGCCCCCCGACGGTAGTGAACCATCCTCCGATCACCATCTTTTCATCGGCCTGCGCTGCGAGGCACTGAATATATGAGTTCGTGCTAATTGCGGGCAGTGTCGTGTCCAGACTCCCATCTGCGTTTAGCCGCGCCAGATTGGACCGCGAACTGCCGCCGCTGGTGATCGTGAAGCTGCCCCCGATGAGCAACTTGCCATTCGGCAGCAGGGCAAAGGCATACACAGTACCTGAAAACACGGGTGCAAAACTGGTATCCAGTGTCCCGTCACCGTTCAATCGTGCAAGGCCTTCTCGTGCCACACCATTGATGCTGCTAAACCACCCACCGATCATGATCTTACCGCTTGGCAACTCAATGCTGTCTTCGACTGAACCACCCACGACATCGACATTATAGCTCGGGTCCACGCTGCCAGCCAGCCGGGAGCCGGTCATCGTCACATCAAAGGGTGACTCGTCTGCGTCATTGCTGGCGATGTGAAGAACTGCCTGCCGGGCGGCGACTGCGGAGGCGCTGAAGGTGACGGTGAAGACCGTGCTTGCACCTGGGGCGAGGGAGGTGCTGCCGAGAGTGCCCAGGGCGAAATCGGAGGCATGGGCTCCTGACTTCGTCAAAGCCAGCCCGGTGAGAGGAACCCCGCCCAGATTGGTGATACGGAAGGTTTTCTGCACGCCTAGGCCATCCGCTGAGTAGCCGAAGTACACGACGGAACTGGCGTCTGCGAGGACGGCACCGTCAATGACCGCCACATCGATCTCCGGCGTGCTGCTGGGCCCATAGAGATATGCCGCGCCTTTGTCCACGGCGACCATGTCATCGAAGGGGGCACCGACGATGAAGCGCTGGCCGTCCATCGCCATCATCAGACCGTAGTCGTCATTGGCGCTGGGGCTGGGATTGGGAAGTGTTTGAACCGGGATGGTCGGTGAGGCACTGGCGAGGTCGAAGTAATAGACACTACCAGAACCCGTGGCCGCTGTGCCATCATTCGAGGCACCGACAGCGACCCAGTTTCCCGCGATGGAGACGCTATGGCCGAAGTTGTCGCCGACCACTGGCGTTGGATTGGGCAGCGTGTAGGCCGGCACCGTCGGCGTGCCGCTAGTGAGGTCATAGACATAGGCGGCACCCGCATCTGAGGCGAGTGTGTCATCCGACAGGGCACCGACGACGATGCGCGTGCCGGAGATGGCCGCGTGCCAGCCGAAGAAGTCACCCGAAGCGGGCAGGGGATTGAAGATTTCAGCCACTGGCACCGTGGGCGTGCCTGTGTTCAAGTCATACGCATAAACGCTCCCTGCATTGACCACGCCACCCGGGTCATCTGAAAGGGCCGCGATGACGATGCGCCGCCCTGAGATGCCAACTGCACTGCCGAAGGAGTCATCACCACTGGCCGGGCTGGGGTTGTTGATGACATAAACTGGCACGGTCGGCGTGGCGCTGGCGAGGTCATAGACATAGGCGCTGCCCGTATCGGCACCCGAGGTGTCATCCTCCGCCGCGCCGATGACGAGCAGCGTGCCTTCCAGAGCCACCGAGTTGCCGAAGTTGTCATTCGCTCCCGGCACGGGATTGATGAAGGTGTAAACCGGCACCGTGGGCGTACCGCTGCTCAGATCGTAAAAGTAAGCCGCTCCTGAATTCGCCGCAGTCGTGTCATCAAACGGTGTGCCGACCAGCACTCGGCTGCCTTGAATAGCGACTGCATTGCCGAAGTTATCATCCGCTGCCGGACCCGGATTGCTCAGCGTGAAAACCGGCACTGTGGGTGTGCCGCTGGTGCTGTCATAAACAAAGACACTGCCCGCATTGCTTGCCCCCGTATCCTCACGCGGCATCCCGACGGCGGTGCGCGTGCCACTGATCGCGGTGGCGATCCCGAAGCGATCATCGGTGGACGGGCCAGGGCTGTTCAGCGTGACCGTCGGCACCGTCGGTGTGCCGCTGGTGATATCGTAGATGTAGGCGCTGCCAGCATCGGTAGCTCCGGCGTCGTCTCTCAGTGATCCGATGACAATCTTAGTGCCAGCGATAGCGCCAGAGCTTCCAAACTCGTCACTGGCGAGCGGGGCTGGGTTGTTCAGTGTGTGGATGGGCACCGTGGGGGTGCCGCTGACGAGATCGAACACATAGGCACTGCCTGCATCGCCCGCGCCCGTGTTATCATACAAGCTACCGACGACCAAAGTCGTGCCAGAAAGAGCCACGGAGGTGCCGAAGTAGTCGCTTGCCTCAGTGCCGGGATTGTTGAGCGTGAGATTCGGTACCGCAGGGGTGCCACTCGTTAGATCGTAGGCATAAACACTGCCGGAATCTGTCGCCAGAGCATCATCCTGACGAGCACCCACGACGAGACGGGTGCCGGAGATGCTCACCGCATTGCCGAAGGAGTCACTCGCCACTGGGGCGGGATTGTTCAGCGTGGTAACCGGCGCGGCGGGTGTGCCGCTGCTCAGATCATACACATACGCGCTGCCAGCGTCAGCCGCTCCGGTATCGTCCCCGTAAGCCCCGACTACCACCCGCGCACCGGAGATGGCCACCGAGATGCCAAAAAAGTCATTCACCGCCGCGCCTGGGTTGTTCAGCGTGACCTCGGGCACAGTGGGAGTGATGCTGCTGAGGTCATAGACATAAGCACTTCCAGCATTGCTAGCTCCCGTATCATCATTGTGAGCCCCCACGATCACACGCATGCCAGAGATCGCCACTGACTGGCCGAAGTAATCGAGCCCCCCCGGGCCGGGATTATTCAGTGTGACCATGGGAATGGTGGGTGTGCTGCCGCTCAGGTCATACACATAGGCACTACCTGCGTCGGTTGTACCCGTGTCGTCTGCATAAGCCCCTACGACCACTCGCGTGCCAGAGATCCTCACCGAGAAGCCGAAGGAGTCACCCGTCGCCGGGCTTGGATTGGCGATGGTATGGAGCAGCGCCCCGGTGTTTGTGTGATAGACCTTCACCACGCCACAGTCCGTAGCACCTGCATCATCCAGTGGCGAGCCAACGACGGTGTAGATGCCGTCCACCGCGACACTCGTTCCAAACTGCGCGTTTGTCTGCGCTCCAGTGGCGGGTGAAGGCAGGGTGGTCAGCAGGTTCCTTGGCACATGCAGGGTGCTGGCGGTGGTGAAGGTCATGTTGTCTCCACTCGCGGTGCCTCCACTGCTGGCTCCGACGATGCGGTAGTGGTAGGTGGCTCCAGGTGTCAGACCGTTGAGTGTCGCACTCACCGCCAGCGCACTGCTGCCGCTGACGGGTGCCAGTGTGGCAGAGATGCTACTGCCGTAGCTTGTCATGAGGCCGTACTCGAAGGTGACCGTGGTGGCATTGCCGTTTGGATTTACCCTGCCATTTAGAGTCGTAGTGACGGTGCTAAGATTGCTGGCCTGTTGTGTGATGACACTGGGCGCTACAAGGGCAAGATAGCGCACGAGTCCGATGTCACCCGTGAGTGCTCCTGTAGCTCCTGCCAGTACGATTTTGCCATCGGCCTGCTGGGCCACTGCATTGGCACCTTCATAGGGGCTGTTGATGTTCGTCCTGACACTACCTGTTCCCAATATGGTGCTGTCCAGGCTCCCATCCGAAAGGTAGCGCGCCAGGGCAAAGTCCCCGTCGGCTCCTCCAGCGACGATGATTTTTCCGTCTGCCTGCACCATGACGGCTCGTGCTTCGTCGGCGGTATTGGTGATGGCGGTGACGACCATGCCGGAACCATTGAAGCTGGTGTCCAGGGCACCAGCGGTGGTGTAGCGCACGACGGCAAAGTCATTGCCTGTACTGGGACCGCCATCGGTGTAGCCTGCCAGGATAATTTTGCCATCCGGCTGCAAAGCCATCGCCTTCCCTTGTTCACCCCGCGTGCCGATATTCGTCGTCACTTTTCCGGTGCCATTGAAGCTGGTGTCGAGACTGCCGTTGGTGTTGTAACGAGCAAGAGCAAAGAACTCTGCAAACCCACCACTGGCGGGATTTCCCGCCCCACCGACGATGATCTTGCCATCAGCCTGAATCACGACCGCGCGGGCCTCGTCATGACTTCCGGCGAAGTCGGTGATGACCTTGCCGGTAGTGTTAAAGCTGGTGTCGAGGCTGCCGTTCGTGTTGTAGCGGGCTAGGGCGAAGTTGGTGTTGTTCCCGCCTGGGTTCGTCGTGCCCGCGACGATGATTTTCCCATCCGTCTGCAGCGCCACGGAATAGGCAATGTCGCCGCTATTCGTGCCGATGTCGGTGGTGACCATGCCTGTGCTGTTGAAACTGGTGTCGAGGCTGCCGTTGGCATTGAAGCGGACGAGGGCGAAGTCGGAGCTTGAACCCGTGTCCGCATTGCCAACGAGCAGGATTTTCCCATCCGGCTGCACGACCATGGCGCGCCCTTCTTCGCTGGCGGCACTGAGGGAGGCGGTGACGTAGCCGGTAGTGTTAAAGGTGGTGTCCAGCGTGCCATTGCTGTTGAAACGGGAGAGCTGGAAATCACCGTTGCTGTTGCCAACAAAGCCTAGGCCGCCACCCACGAGCAGCTTGCCATCGCCGAGGATGACGAGGCTGTTTGCCACGTCATGATTGCCGGTGAGGTCACTGCGCATCTTCCCCAACGTACCGAAGGTGGCGTCGAGATCACCTTGTTCAGAGGGCGTGGTGAAGGTCATTCTATCACCGTTCGTGGTGCCCATGCTGCTCGTTCCGACGAGGCGGTAATGGTAGGTCGTGCCGGGAGTCAGCCCGCTGGGGGAAGCACTGACCGTCACAGTGTCGGTGCCACTTACCGAACCAAGGGCGGCGGCGATGCTGCTGCCGTAACTTGCTGTGAGGCCGTACTCAAAGTTGACCGCGGTGGCATTGCCATTCGGGTTCACATTGCCATTCAGCGTGGCGGCGATTTTGGTGACATTGCTGGCCGCAGTGGTGTTGACCGTCGGGGCCAGGGCTGAATGATAACGCGCCAGCCCAATATCCTGGCTGGCATCAGAAGCCCTTCCCGCGAGAACGATCTTACCATCCGCCTGAATAGCGACAGCATTCCCAGACGCATTCAGGCCGAGGCCTCCTGTGATCACTTTTCCCGTTCCTTGGACTGTGGTATCGAGTGAGCCATCTTTGTTGTAGCGCGCCCAGGCGAAATCATGGCCACTCGCACCGTTCGCGACGAGCTTTCCGTCGGGCTGCAAAACCAAGGCATAAGCCCGATCATGAAGACTCGTTCCGATGGGTGTGGTCACTATCCCTGCTCCACCTGGACCGAAGCTGGTGTCCAGGCTGCCATTTGAGTTGTATCTCAATATGGCAAAATCATCGCTCCCGCTCATTCGCGCAAAACCTGCCACTACTACCTTGCCGTCTGGCTGCACGACGACGCCATGAGCCTCATCAGGGTTACCACTGCCAACGTTGGTCGAGACTTTACCGGTGCCATTAAAGCTCGTGTCTAAGGTGCCATTCTCATTCAACCTGATGACACCGATGCCGTTTCCAGCACGACCTGCCAAGATGATTTTACCATCTGATTGCAAGGTGATGCAACGGGCCTGATCGCTGCCTCCGCCAAAGCTGGTAACTACCTTTCCAGTGCTGTTGAAAGAGGTATCCAGGCTGCCGTCTGGATGATAGCGCGCCAAGGCAAAGTTCTGGAATCCTGCCAGACCAGCCACGAGAATCTTACCATCACCAGCCAAGGTCACGGCATAGGCCCGGTCATGGGAAGTGCCAAAGCTTGTCATCACTCTGCCTGTACCGTTGAATGTCGTGTCCAGACTGCCGTTCGTGTTGAGACGCATCATGGCGAAGTCGCCATTAAAACCATCGGCACTGTTTTCGAAACCACCGACGAGAATGATTTTCCCGTCTGGCTGGAGTGCCATGTCATGACAGTCGTCATTCACGCTGCTGATGCTGTGAATGGCTGCACCAACGCCATTGAAGGTGGTATCCAGGGTGCCATTGCTATTGTATCGGGCCGCCATGAAGCTGTGTTTAAAGGCTCCACTAAGGTTAACATAGGTGCCGGCGACAACGATCTTGCCGTCACTTTGGATCGCCATGCCTTCGGCAGCCTCATTTTCTCCAAAGAGATTCGTGCGCACCTTCCCTGCCGTGCCGAAGGTGGTGTCGAGGTCGCCTTGCTGAGACGTCTGTGCCAGGATGGCTGGGGCAGTACTCAGGAGCAGCAGCAATATGCCGAGGCGCATGAGGATGCAGAATGGAGGAGCTGGTGATTGGCGTGACATTCGTTCAGTGGTGCGGGGTTTTACCGGAAAGCGCGGGCGGAATTACCATCAGCGGGAGCAAATCTTGACTCGGGGGGAGATTCTGACAGAAGGGCGTATGGCCCAGGCTTCCCCGAACACGACTCAAAGTGTCTTTCCTTCCACCCGCTGGACGCTGATCAGCCAGATGCAGGAGGGCTCGCCGACGGCGGAGCACCGGCTGGCGCTGGACACGATCTGCCGGAACTACTGGTATCCGCTCTATGTCTATGCGCGGCGGTTTGGGAAGAATGAAGACGAGGCGCGGGATGCGGTGCAGGACTGTTTCGCCCACCTGATCTCTGGCAATCATCTCAAGGAGGCGGACCCGCTGCGCGGCAGGCTGCGGTCTTTTTTGCTCACGGTCCTGAAGAATGTGATGCTCCATGAGGTGGAGCGTGGTCAGGCACAAAAGCGCGGCGGCGGGGTAAACACGGTCTCGCTGGACCTCCAGGACGCGGAGGGGCGCTACCTGACGGAGCCGATGTCCGGCGATGCCTCCCCGGAGCAGGCCTTCGAGCGAAAATGGGCGCTGACGCTGCTGGAAACCACCCGCGAGAAGCTGCGGGAAAGCTATGCGACGGCGGGCAAACTGGCGATTTTCCAGGTGCTGTCTCCGGCGCTGGCGGAGGGGGAGCGCTGGAACGGACACGAGCGGGCTGCAGCGGAGCTGAGCATGGACGTGGGAGCTGTGCGTGTGGCGCTGCACCGATTGCGGAAGCGCTACCGGGACCTTCTCCTGGAGCAGGTGGCCGCTACGGTCTCCAGCGATGGGGATGTGCGTGCGGAGCTGGCTTATCTGATGGGGCTGTTTGCGTAGCACCGAATGACGAAGCTCCGTCACCGTGGTGGCGCTTTCGTGCTTCGCGATTGGAGGCTCTTTCGTCATTCAGATTTAGGGATTCGTGATGACAGTGCCGTCAGTTGCCAGGGTATCCCCAGCGTGGTTGAACCAGACGCGACCAGAGGTTTTCGGCGAGGTGGTGGGCGTGGTTTTCACTGGCAGGAGCACGGGTAAATCATCGAGCACGAAGAAGCCGTGCCCACGGAACAGGCCGTTGGTCTGGCGGACGATCATGCCTTCGAAGGTGCTCTTGCGTGTCACATTGCCCGCAGCGGTGGGGTTCGGGTCGATCAGTGTCGCATCGCCTTTGAAGAAGCCGGTCTTCGGCGTGACGGCCAGGGTGAACTTGCGCGTGGCATCGGCGAAGGTCGGGAGCTGGACGGCACTTTTCAGGAGGATGGTGACGAGGTTGTCTGGCTTCTTCACGGGGTTGCCAAAGTCGGCGTAGTCGAAGCTCAGGCGGGCGTTGTTTGTCCCGGCACCCAAGCCCATCACACGGGAGGTCGCGATGGGCAGGGGCTCCGTATAAGGGCCGCCAAAGCAGGTGACATCCAGCGCTGCAAAGCCGGGTTGGTAGAGGCGCTCGGCGGCCTTTTGTAAAGCGCGGGACCAGGTGAGATTTCCACCGACGGAGGTGCCCGGGGTGATGAGCAACTCGCCGAGGATGGTGTCTGTGGCAGCGATGGCCTGATGCAGCAGCACCTGCCCATCGACCCCGACGAAGCCAGCGCTGGTGAGCGCTACGCCATCGGCCAGCTTGCCTGCGATCTTTAGCAAACCTTTGGTATCGACGGTGAATGAGGCATAGCCCGCACCACGAGGTCGGGAGGCTGGAGCCGTCGGCTGGGTGAGGGCAAAGGTGTAGTAGCCAGTGAAGTTTGCCAGACTGCTGCTGCGCTGTCGCCAGCCATGAACGGCGGCGCTAGCCGAGCCAACGGTGACTCTGGAGTTGGTGAGCTTCTGGGTTTGTGTATCAATGGTAAATTGAAGTGCCAGAGCGGGCAGGCCTCGTGGCGCGAGCGTGAGTCTGCTGGTGCTGGTCAGACTGTCAGGCAGGGTATCCAGCGAGCCTTTGAGCGGGATGGCTGTGGTGCCGTGGATGAGGGTGCCGGTGTAGGTGCCCAGAGAGGTGACGGTGAGGCTGAGGCGTCCACCGAGGCTGGCATTCACAGTGGGATCACGCTCCACGTAGCCCTCGTAGCTGCCCGCGAGATTGTTCGGCAAGGGCAGGACAGTGATGGAAGCGGTGCCCGTGCCGGTGTTCGCGATGTTTTTGGCACTGAAGACGACATTGAAGGCGGCTGTCTGGAGCTTCGTGGGTCTGCCGCTGAGGACGCCGGTCTTCGAGTCGATGAGGATGCCCGGTGGCAGACTGGTGGCGGAATAGGTGACGACGCCGCGATTGAGCGCTGCGTTTACCGGCAACGCGACAGGGCCGTAACTGCTGCCGATGACGACGCGGCTGGGAATGACGACCGGGCTGATGATCTCCGGCGGGAGATCCATGACCCGCACAGTCTGGGTGCCGCTGGGCAAAGTAAGTGCTCCCATGGTGACGACGCAGTGATAGCGGCCCGAGTCTGTGGGGCCCAGGCCCGTGAGCTTGAGCGACGCGGTGCCGGTGCCGGAGTAGATGCCGACATCGTTGATCGGTGAGTTGTCTTTGTGCCAGCGGTGGATCAGGCCGGGTCCGCCAGTCACGATGGTGAGCGTGGTGGTGCTGCCGGGTTTAAAGTCGAGCGTCTTGGCAGTGGTGTCCACGATGCCGATGGCGGCACTCTCGCTCAGGACCGTGCCGAGGACGTTCTTGGCGCTGAGCACGTAGGTGCCGGCATTGGCGGCTTCGGCTTTGGGCACGCTGTAAGTGCCGTTTTTGGCTCCGCCGACGGCTTTGCCATTCAACAGCCACTGCATGACCGGCACGGGTGAGGCGGTGGAGCCGGAGCTGACGGTGAATGAGGTGCCTCGAGGGATGAGCTGGGTCTGGGGCTGGCCGGTGATGCGCGGTTTTGTCTCGTCATCGATCAGGGTCAAAACATGCCGCGAGGGCAGGCCGAGGGCGAGTGAGACTGCGGCTCCGGTGGGTCGATTCAGGGTGATGGTGAGTTCCTTCACCGGCTCGACCACGGCGTCCTGGATCAGACTGATGGGGATGTTTTTCTCCTTCTCCCCAGCGGCGAAGACGACGCTGGCTGCACCCGTGGTGTAGTCTTTTTTCAGCCCATTCAGTGCAGTGCCGCCGAAGGTGAGCGGTAGGGTCAGGGCTGCCGTTGGTGGCGGGTTCATGACGACTTTCACATTCACGGTGCCATCTCCTTCGCTGACGATGCTGGACCTGAGGGCAAAGGAGGCCTGCTTCACGATGTTCAAATCCGTGGCAAAGGCGGGGCTGGTGACCGTGACACTGCCATCCTGCCGCTGCACCCGCAGGCGGATGAACTGGGCGGGCTCGTTGGGCGTGTTGTCGAAGGGTTCAGTGGAATAGACGAGGAGCTGCTCGGCGTTGTCGGTAAGCGTGACGGTGTTTGGGTCACCACTTTGCCAGGTAACCAGGTCGGTGGAGACTTCGACGATGTATTCGACATCACGCCTGATGCCCTGACGAGGCACGGAGAGGCCGAAGTAGCGCTTGTTTGGCTCAAGTTCCCCGGTGGCAAAAAGCTCGATCTGGCCCCGCGATTCCAGGCTCAAATCCGCCGAGATGATGTTGAGAACCGGCACGGGCATGCCGACGACGTCCTTCGTCAGTGGATCGAGACCGAGGGCAAACTCGAGCAGGTTGGCCAGGCTGTCATCATCGGGGTCAGCGGTGTCATCGGAGATCTCGGGATCACGCAGATCTTCGGCGGAGAAGCGCTGGAGCTGCCAGGAGTTCGCTGATTCACCGGAGCCGAGGCCGGACAAGGTTTCCGAGGTGCCGCCAAAGCCGATCACGAACTGCGGCGTGATGGACCAAGCGCTGCCATCCCCGAGGAAGCCGCTTTCGCCATTGCCCCAGACCCAGAGACTGCCATCGGCACGAACGGCGAGCGCGCTGCCCTCACCGACGCTGAGGTCGGTGATCTGGGAGATGCCCTCGACACGGGCGGGCGTCCAGGGATCAAGCGTGCTGCTGCTGAAGCGCCCGAGCAAACCGGGATAGAGGCTCCAGGCCCACACATTGCCCTGGGCGTCGATGCCCATGACGGCATCGCTCCCGACCTCGATCCGGCGCAGCGGCGGCAGGCCTGGGACTTGAACCGGAATGCTGACCGCGACTCCGGCGGTGACGGCGCTGGTGATGC
>JAGKWZ010000373.1 GCA_021151605.1 Verrucomicrobiaceae bacterium | reverse complement strand
CTCCAATGAGGAGCAAAAGAAGCAGCTCGCCGACTACGATCAAAAGATCGCCGCCACTCAGGCCAAGATCCGCGAGGCCATCTCGAAACTCGCCTACACTGACCCGGCCTCGCTCACCCCACCACCGCCAGTGCAGACGAGTGAAGTCGTGTGGTTTGAGGATGCCTTCCCCGCCGGGGCCGATGTCGGAGTCGCAGGTGCGCCCACCGAGATCATCGGCAAGGAAAAAGGCCCCGTCTTCAGTGGCAGCGCGGCATTGCGTCGCACGGCCAAAGGTGTGGCTCAGGACTTCTTCACCAAGGGCGCGAGCTTTGACATCCCCGCGAATGGCAAGCTCAGCGTGCAGTGTTTCCTCGATCCCAAAGATCCGCCAAAGGCCGTCATGGTGCAGTTCCATGTCGGTGGCTGGAATCACCGCGCCGTGTGGGGTGAGGAAGGTGCCATCCCCTTTGGCAAAGTGCGCACGCCAGAGCGCGTGCTCGTGGGCAAGCTGCCTGAACTCGGAGCCTGGACGAAGCTCGAAGTGCCGGTCGAAAAGCTCGGTCTCAAGCCCGGCATGAAGGTCACCGGCTTCGCCTTCACCCAGTTCAATGGCACCGTCACCTGGGACCGTCTCGCCGTCAGCTCACGTGTCGACCCCGCCAAAGATCCGCAGTGGTCCTGGAAGGTGTGGACGGAGAAGAATCAGGGCAAACGCGTGGCCGAGCTGCCCTACGATCTGCAAACCCTCGTGCGCGGCAAAAAAGCCGTCGAGTGGACCGAGGCCGAGGAACAGCCCACTCGCCTCGACCTCGCCGACTGGCTGCTTTCCCCCGAGCATCCACTCACCGCACGCGTGCAGGTGAACCGCCTCTGGCAGCAGTTTTTCGGCACCGGCTTGGTCAAGACCAGCAACGACTTCGGCTCTCAGGGCGAGCCTCCGAGCCATCCCGAGCTGCTCGACTGGCTTGCCGTGACTTTCCGCGAGAGCGGCTGGGATATGAAGGCCTTCGTGAAAATGCTCGTCACCTCGCACACCTACCGGCAGAGCGCTGAGTTCGTAGTTCGGGCTTCAGCCCGCTCAATGAACCCCAAAGACGGGCTGAAGCCCGAACTACAAACCGACCCCGAAAACCGCCTCCTCGCCCGCGGTCCTCGTTTCAGGTTGGATGGCGAGGTTGTACGTGACAGTGCGCTCTTTGTCAGCGGCCTGCTGAGCCCGAAGATCGGCGGCAAAGGCGTGCGCCCCTACCAGCCGGAGAACATCTGGGAGCCCGTCGGCTTCGGCGGCAGCAACACCCGCAACTACGTCCAGGACAAAGGCGAGTCCCTCTACCGCCGCAGCCTCTACACCTTCTGGAAGCGCACCGCCCCACCGCCCTCGATGACCACCTTCGATGCACCGAATCGCGAGTCCTACTGCCTGCGTCGCGAGCGCAGCAACACACCACTCCAGGCGCTGAACCTCATGAACGATGTGCAGTTCTTCGAAGCCGCTCGGAACTTCGCCCAGAACCTCATCACCCAGCACACGAGCACCGACAGCCGCATCACCGCCGCTTTCCGCGCCGTCGCCAGCCGCTACCCGAGCGCCCAGGAGGCCGAACTCATCCGCAGCACCCTCGATCAGCACCTCGCTGCCTACAAAGCCAAGCCCGACTCCGCCAAGCAAGCCACCACCTACGGCGAATCCAAACCCAACGAGAAGCTCGATCCCGCCGAACTAGCCGCCTGGACGATGGTCTGCAATCTGCTGCTGAACCTGGATGAAATGGTGACGCGTGGGTGATGGTGTATGCCATCTTCGGTTACACGGATGAATCCCTGAGCTATTGTCTTTCTGTGCATCCAGGGCATCCACGCACCGCTATGCTTGAGGTGTGATTCAGCAGAACCAGTCGATCACCCCATCCTCGCTCAACACAGCCAGCTGCTGCTTGGTCCAAGCGGCGTAGGCAACAGGCTGGAGTCGGCGGGGGCCGCGCGGTAAGCTGAGTGGAACGCTCGAGATAAGGCGTGTCTCGGGATAGGCGCTGTAGATGAGGCAGGAGCTTTCATCTCCGACGGCGATGCGGCCATCCGCGAAGAAAGTGGCCCTAGGTGTGCTTGTAGAGTTACTGGAGAAGAGCTGGACGCTGTCGAGTTTCTTGCCCTTCGATGGAGCGATGAGGACGACCTCGCTGCCTAGCATGGCTAGAAAGGCAGCGGGCTGCACTGGCTGAGTCACTTGGAGCTGTAGCACTCTTCCCGGCAGCTCCATCTGGCTGACGATGAGGCCATTTTGAATATGCAGGACATGAGGTCCGGCGCTGAGCAGGATGTTTTGACCATGCGCCACAAGGCAGACTGGCACTGCCAGTTCTGGCGGAGCCCAGCCAAGAGCGTGAGTTCGGACGAGATGCCCTTCGTAACTGTAAAAACTCAGATCGATGGTTTCGGTGACGTTGTGATGCGCCAACCAGACACCGTCTGTGAGTGGGTGGACGGCAAGGATATTGATCGGGAGCCAGCTCAGGCGGGCGATGAGTATTTCACGGGTGTTCGGACTGCTGGCGAAGTCTGCCTTTCGTGCCTGTCCATAGCGTGCGGTTTCACCTTTTCGGGCAAAGGGAAGCCAAACTGAATCCCGCAAGGGTTGGAGTACGGGCAACAGGCTGGTGCGGTCTTCCCAGCCCGAGGGAGAGGTGAGCTTCCCATGGATCTGCTCTCCATTTCCGCAGACCCAGACGGCCTGGCTGGTTCGTTGATTCGTTCCTAGGGCCAGCCACTTTTCTCCCTGGGACATCAGATGTTCCCACGTCGTGCCATCCTGCGGCAGTTTGAGTGAACCCTGATGTGTCAGAGCGAACAAGGCCTGACGGGTCAGGGGAATATTTTCAGCGTTCTTCTTCTGCGCGGAGCGTCGCGCCTGCTCACGGGCATCGGCGAAGCGCTGGCTGTCACGGCGGAGCAGGAGATCGCTGGCGGCAAATTGTGGCAGAGCTGCAAGCAGCGCGGATTCTTTGGCGCCAGAACCGGAGGCCAGGGCATCTCCGATGACGGTGATGGCCACTTGAGCGATCCGCTGGCGGACCTCAGGGGCTGCCTGTGCGGAGTGAATACTGCGCAGGGTCTCCGTCATCAGTACACGGTCAGGCACCTGACGCTCGGGGGCGGCCAGTGATCTAGCGAGCTGGAGCGCGGGCTCCGTGGCATCGAGTCGAGTGAGATATTCAAAGTGACGCTCCAGGCATTGGCAGGCTTGCGTAGAGTGAGGGTAGCCGCTGGCGAGCACCTGGAGCGCGAGCGTGTGCTGCTGGAGCTTTTCAAACAGGATGCGGGCATCATGAAGGCGATCCGTGCTGCCTTTGATGGCCTCATGATAAGCGGCGATGGCTTCCCGCTCGCGTCCGAGATGGCGGAGGAGATCGCCACATTTTTCGTGCTGACGTAGTTCAGCGTAAAGCAGCACGGCATCGGTGATCAGTCCGCCATCTTCGAGGCATTTGGCGGCGAGGGGTTTGTTGTTCAGCTTCGTAAGGTAGATGCGAGAAGCCTCCTGGTAGCGTTTGCCTCGGGCCAGAGCTCCGGCGGCGGCGTGCCAGTCGCCCAGAAGTTCGGCAAAGATGTAGGCAGCGCGATCAAAGCGGCCTGCGGCTAGCTCTCGGTTCGCGAGATCACGATACTTCTGCTGAAGCTGCCACTGGGTCTGGGGTGACATGCCCCAGACATCTGCCGGACCACCACCACGTCGGGAACCAAAGATGGGATTGCGTTCCCCGAGCTGCCAGCTCGGCGGAGCCGTGCCGCGCGAAGCATCACCAGCATCAGTGAATGGCAAGGCGTAGCGCAGCCCTTTCTCGGGATCTGTCTCCAGCAGCTTCATCAGACGCTCCAGCTCGCGTTCACGTTTTTGGGCGAGCTTCTCCATCTGGTCAGCCGTCCATTGCATGAGCTGATTGAGCATCGGGATGCCGCGCACATTGGCGCTGGGTTTGCCCGAGCCAGCATTGCCGGTAGGTTTTTGCACACCGCCCTTACCACCGAATAGACGGACGATGCCTGCCAGTGCGCCCAACCCTCCAAGTGCAACAATCGCTGCGCCGCCAATAAGCTTGTCTTTGAGCCGGTCCAGCAGCGGGGCTTTGCCTTGCAGATCCTTGGGCGACTGGCTGCCGATGTCATGGGCGGCATCGCCAAAAAGACCCGCCAGATCATCCGGCAGCACGAGCATGACGCGTCTGAGTTTGGCAAAGGGCGAATGCCCCGGCATGGCTCGCATCCATGAGGACTCACGCGTCAGCGGTGGCACGATCAGTGACTCGGGAGAGATGGCATCCGTCTCCTCGAAGGCCACGAGGCCGAGGGCAGGATGGAAAAAATAGGCTGCATAGTTCAGCAGGCGGCGAGCCTCCTCTTCCGAAAGGCCAGGATCGAGACGATGCCCACAAGGCACGGCTACGCGACCAAGCTCCAGTCCGCAGGGCAGCACGCGCGGTCCCAGCTTCGCAGAGGTCGCCCCCGTGGGCAGGATGAGCAACCCACCAGCATCGGCTTCCTCCACCGAGTTTGGCACGATGAAGAACCGCGCCCCCGGATGACGCGCCATCTCCCCCAGCCAGGCCGCCACATCTGATCCCGGCAAAAACCCCGCCCGCACCGGCTGCGGTGCCGTGCTGGAGATGAGTCGGAGGGGGAGCGTAGGCATGAGACGGGGGAAGTCTTTAGTTTCGAGTTTTTGCTGATGTGGGCTCGAGGGGACGAAAAAGCTTTTGTGTGAGGGGTAATAGCTCCGAGTTATGAGCAGGCCAGCCTGGGTAACCCAGCAGATTAGATTCGCCGTAGCGCTTGCCATTGGGTGTCCAGGCGGCGGTGTGACCTTTGACGAGGATTAGGGATAACTGCTCGCCTTCATCCCCCTCACAGATGTGCAGGTAGCCGAGAGGATCATAGATGATCCGGCGTCCATCACCCAGCAGCGCGACCATGAGACGGGCCAGCTTCCACCGCTCCAAGTCCACCGGCTGAAAAGGGCAAAAAACGATTCCATACACCTGGCATCCCGTCCAAGCCAGACCGTGGTTGGCATCTACATCGAGCCGATAGATATGCCCGCCTTCGGTCTCGATCATGAGTCGCCCGCTGCTGCTAATCCCCGCCGAACGCAGTCTGCGGATGATTTTCCTCTGGGAATGCTGAACGGGAATCGCCTTAGCAGGCTGGCGAAGGGTGCAGGGAATTTCGGAGATCCCATGCTCATGAAACTGGGCACCATCATAGACGGGCCAGCCTTTCGTTTTTGAGGAACGCTGGATCGTAGCAACTCTGACCGCCTCTGGATCCAGTATCCACCATGCCTCAGAACGGTCATCCATGTGGATCACGAGGTAGCCAGAATTCAGACAAGGGAAGAGAACATCCGAGTGCCCGGCTTCGATCTTCCAAACGCCACTGCATTCGAAGGTTTTGATCGAGACCAGGGCCAGCTCGATGTGGCTGGCTCCACGATCTCTAAAGACGATGAAGTGCCAGTCTGGGTCACTCCTGTCAGCGGCCACGAGGATGAACTCGGCAGCGGGCATGGTGAAGAGCATCACTTTGCCCAGCTCTGCGCGCCGATCCCACCAGCAGACGCTGCCCTCAGTGGAACAGCCGATGAAGCCTCGATTTGGCACCTCAAAGACTTGCCCATTTTTTGGCGGTGCTGGATGATCAAGGGGCCATTCTTGCCGCCGGTAAATTTGAGGCAAGCGCCCCGCCTCATCGGTTAAAGCTGCGGGAGATGGTCGTGGGGATTTCTTCGCCAAAAGAGGGCGCGGCTCAAACAAATCCTCCGCCTCCACGCAAGCTTTCGCCAGCAACCTAGCACCCGCAGAAGAGTGGCGAGAGAGTTCCAGGGAACCTTCGCGATCCACCTGAAGCGTGTGCAGCGGCACGCGGAGGGCGAGCTGCTGCCAGATGGGGAGGGTGGTCAGGGCCTCGGCGGCGTCTCGGACATCACGAATCGGGGAGATCCCTCACGCCTGCTCATGACCGAACTGGCCTGGGACGACCTCACTTTTGCCGTCCGGCTCGCG
>JAGKWZ010000372.1 GCA_021151605.1 Verrucomicrobiaceae bacterium | reverse complement strand
CACGCACCGCCACGAGTACCAGCACGGCGACTCCGATCATGGTGAGGCTCACCGCCACAGCGGAGTCGAGATTGCCTACGCTCAATTCCAGCCAAACGGTGGTGGGCAGCACTTCGGTCTTCATGCGCGTGGCTCCGGCGAAGACCAGGATCGGCCCGAACTCGCCCAGACTGCGCGCCCAGGAGATGCAGAAGGCCGCCAGCATCCCGCGTTTTGCCGCAGGCAGGGCCACATGCCAGAGGGACTGGAAATCCGTGGCCCCAAGCGTAAGCGCCACCTGCTCGGGGCGTGGTGAAAGGTGGTCAAAGGTCCCGCGCATCGTGCGGATGGCAAAGGCCGCCGCCACGACGAACTGCGCCAGCACCACTCCGGCGATGGTGTAGGTGAAGGGGAGAATGCGCTCAATGGCCTGGCCGAGGCTGGTTTGAAAAAAGATCAGCAGGCAGATGCCCACGACCATCGGCGGCAGCACGATGGGGATGTCCAGCGCGGCATCCAGCAGTGCCTTGCCATGAAAGTCTTGCCTCGCCATCAGGTAGCCGATCGGGATAGCGATCAGGAGGGCGACCGCGGCGGCGACAGTGCAGGTGACCAGGCTCAGCAGCGTGGCGTAGCGGATCTCCGGCTTCATGAGAGTCTGCCACCAAGCCTCGGGCGTGCTATAGCCAGCCGTGGCGGCGATGAGGGCAAACCAGAACAGCAAATACGCCGCCGTGATCAGGGTAAGTATGATCCAGAACGGGCGCATGGCAGGACGGAAGGATGCGCGTCAGGTCGGCGAGACTTGGGTAAAGCCGACGATGATGTCGCGCCCGATCTGCTTGTTGAGGTAATCGCGCAGCTTGTCCATGCCTTCACCGGTTTGCGCGGACACGGGGATGATTTTGATGCGTTTGAAGCGCTCCTTCAGCCGCTCGAAGTTCTCCTCAGCGCCTTCGGCATCCAGCTTGTTGGCGATGATGATCCACGGGCGCTTGGCGAGTTCGTCGGAGTAAAGCTTCACCTCTTTGCGAACGGTTTCCAGATCCTGGATCGGGTCACGCCCCTCAGTCCCAGCCGTATCCACCACGAAGAGCAGCGTGCGGCAGCGCATGATGTGGCGGAGGAAATCATGCCCGAGGCCGATGTTCTGGCTGGCTCCCTCAATGAGTCCAGGGATGTCCGCCAGTGTGCCACGGCGATGCTCGCCAAAGTGGACCACACCGATCATCGGCTGGAGCGTGGTGAAAGGATAATTCGCGATCTTCGGGCGAGCAGCGCTGAGCTTCGAGAGCAGGGTGGACTTGCCCGCGTTCGGGAAGCCGACAAAGCCCGCATCGGCGATGCTGCGCAGTTCGAAGTGGAAGCGCCCTTCCTCACCATCTTCACCGGGCGTGAACTCACGAGGTGCCTGGTGAGTGGACGTTTTAAAGTGGACATTGCCCTTGCCTCCCTTGCCTCCCTTGCAGAGCACGAAGGTTTCCCCCACTTCCTTGAGGTCGGCCACAGGCTCGAAGACTTCCTCGATCTCCCCGGTCTCCGGGTCTTCCACCTCGGTGATTTTAGAAATCATGGTCCCAGGCGGCACCTTGTAGATCACGTTTTCCGCGCTTTGTCCGGTGCACTGGTTCGCTCCGCCTTTGTGACCATCTTCAGCGAGCAGCTTGGCATTGAAAAAGTAAGTGCGCAGGCTGTTCGTGCTGTTGTCCACCAGCAGAATGATGCTGCCGCCCCGGCCGCCATCGCCGCCATCCGGACCGCCTTTCGGACGGAACTTACCGCGGTGGAAGTGCATGGAACCGTCTCCGCCTTTTCCGGCGCGTGCATAAACCTTGATCTGATCGACAAACATGGACGGGGTGACTAGCTGAGAAATGGGCCGGATACAAGGCTGATGAATACTTAAAGCCACAGCGACCCATCAGAGCTGGACACTCTGGCGAGGCGAACACGAATACAGAGTGGCCTAAACGAGATCACACCAGCCGCAGGCGAGTCAGATCCTGAGTATCCACCAGCCCCACGGGGCGGCGCTCACTGTCGAGGACGACGAGGTCGTCGATCCTGGCTTTTTCCAGGGTAGAAAGGACTTCAGCGGCGAGTTTGTCCGCCTGGATGCTGATCGGGTTCCGGGTCATGAAGTCAGACACGGGCAGATCCGCGATGGCGTGGTTCTTCTGAAAGGCGCGGACGAAGTCGCCATGGGTAAAGACACCTGCGAGAGTGCCATCTGGGTTCACCACGACCGTGGCACCAGCCCGGGCCTGGGTCATGGCCTGGAGAGCATCGCTGATCGTGCTTTCCGGCTGCACGCGGGCGAGCTGATCCCCAGAGCGCATCACATCAGACACACGCGTCAGCAGGGCACGGCCCAGGGCACCGCCAGGGTGCAGCTTCGCGAAGTCCTCCGGCTGGAAGCCGCGGGCCTCCAGCAGCACCATGGCTAGCGCGTCACCCATCACCAGCATGGCCGTGGTGCTCGAGGTGGGGGCCAGATTCAGGGGGCAGGCCTCCTGGTTCACCTGTACGTCCAGCACGCAGTCCGCATGGCGGGCGAGTGTGGAGTTCAGGCCGCCAGTAATGGCGATCATGGGCAGGCTGAGGCGCTTCAGGTGCGGGAGGAGGTCGATCAGTTCCGTGGTCTCCCCGCTATAGCTTAGCAGAATGGCGATGTCCCCAGGATCAATCACGCCGAGGTCTCCATGCAGCGCGTCTCCTACATCCAGGCAGACGGTCGTGGCTCCTGTGCTGTTCAGAGTTGCGGCGAGCTTTCGCCCGATGTTCCCGCTCTTTCCCACTCCACAGACGACGATCTTTCCGCGCCTTTCAATGCCCCCCAGCAGGGCTTCGATGGCAGCGGAGAAAGAATCTCCGATGCGCGTGTGCAATCGCTCCAGTTCTTCGATTTCCAGGCGGATGACACGGCGGGCTTGGTTGGGGTAATTCATTCGATCGGGCTCACCGTAGGCACAAAGGCCCTGCACGCAAAACTCAAAGAGCAGGCAAAATGGCCTCTCTCGCCAGGGGAAGCGTTTTTTAACTCAGGCCTCATCAGCTCCTATGTCGACAGCGCCACCGTGCTTTTGGAGGCCTTGCCCAAGGGCAGCACTATCTTCAGATCCTGCCGCGACGATGAACTCGTCATCCACCTCAGCACTCAAGAAGGCAAGAAGCTTGCCCGCCAAGATCTCCAGCTCATGCTCTTCCTGAACCTGAACAAGCTAGGCCAAGTGTTCCCCCGCCAGCCCGAAAAACTACCCCATCTACATGCAAGAGCACCTCCTCAGCGATCGCCCCTCATGCAGTGGAGATTAACAAACGCCACCTGCACCGCCGACGACGTAGGGCAAAGCGGAGTATTCAGAAAACAAATCAGTGGATTTCAAAGCAGCTGGCAAGCTTTACGATCTATGAATGACACAACCATTCTCGACTAACGAACTGCTCCTATCTCGATGATTTTTACTCCCCTTTTCATATTCCTGACCATCAGCATTTTTGGAGCACTGACCTTGGGTGCAACAATCACAGCCATAAGAGGATGGAGGTGGTCTCGATTCCTGATGACCTCTCTCACTCTTTTGATTATTGGGTGGACAGCGTGGTATGCGAACTACCGTCTATCAGCAACGGAGTCCTTTCATGAGGATAGTCCAGATGGACGTTTTCGTGTGGTCGTTTATCGACTTTCAAACTACTCGATGACACCAGGAAGCGGCAGTGATGCCCCTGCAATAGTCAAGCTGTTTGACTCCAAAGGGCAATTGCTGCAGCAAAGTGATCTTGATATGATTCAGCTCGCACAGGTTGAATGGAGTGAGGACTCAGTCATGATCAGTGACATCTTTTGGAAGCTCGAAAAATAACGAAAGGAAGATCTCTCTTCGGGCCGGAGGCCCGGCGGCGGGTAGCCGGTGGTGAAGCGGAATCGCGGAGCGATGTAGCGTGAACCACCGGACAAAATCACCCGACAGGCCCACAAGGCAGGCGTCCCGGAGGGACGCTGGAAGGCGGCGACTTCACCAAAGATACCGTTCATCATACTCAACGAGCCCCATCTTCAGCATCTCCACATACTCGGCCTGATACGACTGGGTGCGGTGCCGCTCTTCTTGATTCAGGACGTAGTCGCGTGCTCTCTCCAAATCGCGTGCACCGACGGTGAAGGCTCCATAACCTTCTTGCCAGGCGAATTCGGGCATCTTCAACTCCTCGTGCATCCATCGCGACGAGACGCTTTTGAGGCGCTGCATCACGTCTGCCAGGCAATGGGTGGGTTTTAACCCGACGAGGACATGGACGTGATCTCCCACGCCACCCACGGCATGGCAAAAACCGCCTTCGGTGCGCAGGCAACCGCCGAGGTATTCATGGATGCGGCTGCGCATCGGTGCCGGGAACCATTCCTCCCGGTTTTTGGTGCTCCAGACGAGGTGATAATGCAACGAGGTGTGGGTCGATGGCATGGCGGCGAAGCTTCCGGCGTCCCTGCCGGGACGCCAACTTGTTTGTTCACGTCGCCCTGGGTGATCCGGTGGTTCTCGGTCGCTATCGCTCCCTTCACCACCGGCTACCGGCCATCGAGCCTCCGGCTCGGGGAATTGAAGGCGAAGAGCATCAATCAACAAACATGACCTCGTTCGCGGCTAGCAGGGCCTGGGCGTATTGGGACCAGGCGGCGGGGTCGGACTCGCGGCCGGTGAGGAAGCGATGGGCGGCCTGGGTTTCGCGCTCGGTGGGGGGACGCTGGAAGAGGCGGGCGTAGGTGAGGGGGAGGCGGTTTTCACCTTGGGACTGAATCCACTTTCCGAGGGTGTCGGCACGGGTCTGCATGAAGGGGGAGTTTAAGGCGAAGAGGCCCTGAAGCGGGGTGATGGTCTCGGTGCGCCAGGGATTGTGGGCGCCGGGATCGGGGACGTCGTGGATGCGGAGCATGGGGTCCATGTCCTGACGATCTGAGGCACCGTAGAGGGAGCGGCGGAGGTTTTTGGCATCGCTGATGGAGGCGGCGGGGCCGCCGGAGCGGAGGTCGAGCTCGCCGGTGGCGGTGAGGACGGCATCGCGCCAGGATTCCCAGTCGAGGCGACGGCGGATCATACGGGCGTAGAGTTTGTTGTCGGGGTCGCGGCGCTCGCTCTCGGCCAGACTCGGTTGACGATGACGCGGGCGGTGAGCGGAGCGGCGTCTTCGACGATGGCCTGGGCGAGTTCCAAACGACCGCTGCCGGTGCTGAACTGGCGTGGGCGGCCACTTTTGGAAGGAAAGGCGGAGAGGAAACGGCGGGGGACGGCATCACCGATGTCGTTAGGGTTGCCGCGCTTCATGAGTTCGAGATCGCGGGCCATGCCCATCTTGTAGTCGAGCTTGGTGCCTTTTTTGGTGTCGGCTTCGACGACGTAGAGCGCGGCATCGACGACGGCATTGGCCATGGGCATGGCGTAGTGCGGCGTGGAGGTCTTGAGGGCGTCGATCTTGGCCTGGAGGGCTTTGGTTTGTTCGGCGAGGTCCTTGGGCTTCTTCTTTTTCAGCTCGGTGATCTGCTTTTCCAGGGCAGCGACTTCGGCGCGGGCTTTTTCCACGGGCTTCCAGAACTGTGCGTCCATGGTGGGCAGTTCCGTCTGCTTCACGGAGGCAAAGACGCCAGCGAGGGCGTAGTAGTCCTGCGCGGTGATGGGGTCGGATTTGTGATCGTGGCAGCGGGCGCACGCGAGCGTGAGGCCGAGGAAGGTGCGGCCGATGGCATCGACGTGCTCCTCCCATTCATCGGCGACGGTGGTACGGATGATGTCGGGCGGGAGCTGGAGTTCTTTAAAATAGGTGGGGCTGAGGCCGATGAAGCCCATGGCCACGAAGTCACGCGGGCTGGCCTCGGGGAGGGAATCGGTGGCGAGCTGGCGGACGACGAACCGGTCGTAAGGCATGTCGTCGTTGAAGGCCTGGACGACCCAGTCGCGGTAGAGATAGGCGAACTTCGTGGAATCGAGCCAGTGACGCGCCCAGCGCTCGCCGTAGTGGGGGG
>JAGKWZ010000058.1 GCA_021151605.1 Verrucomicrobiaceae bacterium | reverse complement strand
GCTCACCACCATTCCGCCATGTCAAACACTATCGCCGTTGATACCGCCCTACGTCGCTCCACGCTGGCCATCGTCATGGGTGGCGGAGCTGGAACCCGGCTCTACCCGCTCACGAAGGATCGTGCGAAACCTGCGGTGCCGCTGGCAGGCAAATACCGCCTGGTGGATATTCCGATCAGTAACTGCATCAATTACGGAGTGCGTCAGGTTTTCGTGCTCACTCAATACAACAGCATGTCTCTGAACCGCCACATCGCGCGGACTTACAAGTTTGACCAGTTCACGCGTGGCTTTGTGGAGGTGCTCGCAGCCCAGCAAACACCTGATGGCGAGCGCTGGTATCAGGGCACCGCCGATGCGGTGAGACAGAACATGCGGTACTTCACCGAGAACGATTACGATTACTATCTCATCCTCAGTGGTGACCAGCTTTACCGCATGGATTTCCGCGAGGTGATGTCGCAGCACATCAAGACGGGTGCAGAGCTGACCATCGCCACACTGCCAGTGAATGCCCGGGATGCCACGGGCTTCGGCATCATGAAAACCGAACCCAGCGGACGCATCCGCGAGTTTGTGGAAAAGCCGAAAGATCCGACCTTGCTCGAAACTCTACGGATGCCTGCGGAGACTCTGACCGAACTCGGGCTCGATTCCCAGGAGGCGCGCTACCAAGCCAGCATGGGCATCTATGTTTTCAATCGCCAGACTCTGATCGACTGTCTGGACAATGACCACATGGACTTCGGGAAGAACATCATCCCGGCAGCCATCCGCGACCGCAAGGTCCACGCTTACAACTTCCAGGGCTACTGGGAGGACATCGGAACCATCCGCTCATTTTTCGAAGCGAACCTCGATCTCTGCAAGCTGGTGCCGCAATACGATTTCTTCGACTCCACTGCGCCGATTTACACCCACGCGCGCTTCCTTCCTGCGACGAAGATCAATGGAGCGACCATCCGCGAGGCATTGCTCTCCGATGGCTGTATTATTACCGATGCCCATGTCGAAACCGCCGTCGTTGGCATTCGCTCCATCGTCGAAAGCGGCACCACGCTTCGTGAGGTGATCATCATGGGAGCAGATTATTACGCTGGAGCTGCAGGCACTGATCCTGATAAACCTGCGCCTGGCATCGGACGAAACTGCCGGATCGAACGCACCATCATTGATAAAAACGTCCACATTGGGGACAACACAGTCATCACTCCCCACGGCAAGCCCGAAAACATGGATCACGAACTCTACTGCATCCGTGACGGTATCGTGGTGATTCCGAAGGACACCGTGATTCCAGCGGGCACATGGATTTGAGCCAGTCTGGGAATCCAGTCCCCTAAAGTGAAGCAGTCACTCGAAGTCGGCTGCGGCGCTATTTGTTGGCAATTCGTGCCAGCACACGAAGAAAAACTTGTCTCTCCATGATGGAGATGATTTGCTGACGAATTAGAAGCTGTATTCACACTGCATATACATTCCGTGATGGAACCCGCCCCACTCCCTGAAACTCCGACGAACAGCAACGCTGCTGAAGATCGGATTTTAGTGGAAAGAGCTCAAGCTGGAGATACCCGGGCCTTCGATGAACTGGTCAGGAAATACACACCGAAACTTTACGGTCTGGTCTATAACATGACCTCAAACCGGGAAGACACAGCCGATCTGCTCCAGGAAATCTTCGCCAAGGCCTACCGCGCGCTGAAAAGGTTCCAGGGTAAATCCTCCTTCTATACCTGGATCTACTCCATCTCGGTGAACATGACCCTGAACTTCCTGAAGAAGCGGGGGCGCTACGCCAAAGTCAGCCTTGATGACGTGGACAGCGGAATCCAAAATGACCCTGACTTCATCAATATCACCACAGCAAACCGGGACACGGTCCGAGAGGTGAATATTCACGAAATACAAAAAAGGTTGAACGAGGCCATGATGAAGTTGTCCGAGGACCACCGCACCGTCGTCACGCTGTACGATGTCCAGGGTCTTCAACACAATGAGATCAGCAAGATTTTGGGCGTCTCAGAGGGCACGGTTCGTTCCAGATTGTTCTATGCGCACCGGTTGTTGCAGAGTCTTCTGGAGGATTTGGTCAAATAACTGCTTCACATAACACCTCAACTGCCCGTTACCGTTCAAACCAACATCACCAATCCACTCATGAGCGACTTCGATAACCTGCAGCGTATCATTCGACTTAAAAGGTATGAGACACCCGGAGAAGATTTTGTGGAAGACTTCCTGACCCAATTCCATCAGCGTCAGCGTTCTGAATTGCTTCGACAGTCTGCTCGAGGCCTTCTTTGGGAGCGTGTGACAACCTTCTGGGATAATCTGGTCTCACCAAGATGGACAACTGCGATGGTCACGGCCTGTGTCGCTGTGGTAGCTGCCTGGGGAACAATGTCGATGTCTGGTGCAGGCAGGGCGGGTATCGCCCATGAGACATTTGCGTCATCGCAGTCCATGCCATCAGCGCTCTCCGCACAGCCAGCGCTCGCTGTGGAAAGTGAATTGATCCGTGAAGTGGAGCAGGGACGCCAGCTAGAGATCGAAGGCATTCTGCTCAGCCGTCACTTCAATAGCGACGAAATCCAGGGTTCCGAGAACACTCAACTTGTCGGCGTCTCTGGAGCTGCGATGCCGATTTCGGCTGAATTACAGCCTTTGTCTGAGTTCATTCGCTGAGTTTTCCGATTACTGAGAAATCGAGATCTCCCAGCCCCTCACTCACACCCGCGCGCATGGCTTCTGCTGTGCAATCCAGCGCGGGTGTTTTTGTTTTTGAATCCGCCGCAAGAGCACGCGCGAAGTCAGCATCCTTGAGCATGTTGATCAGCGAAAAATGAGCCTCAAAATCTCCGCTCATCATCGCAGGAAGCTTCATGCCGATGAGCGTGCTGTAGTTGGCATTGGATTCGAGGGCGGTTTTGAGCGCCTCAAGCGGCACCCCCTGCCCTTTCGTGATGGCGGCTGCTTCAGCCAGGGCTTTCACGGTGATGGAAGTCACGAGATTGGTGACGATCTTCAGCACCATCGCGTCGCCGATGGCACCCAGGTGAAGAATTTTCGCCGAACTGGCTTCTAGGACGCTGCGGACTCTCTCCAGCACTTCAGTGGAACCGCCGATGTAATAGCAAAGTTTGCCATTCTGGGCGGCCATCTTGCTGCCGGTGAAAGGCGCATCTAGAAACGCTGCGCCCGCGCTTTCACAAAGCTGTGCAGCCTCCAGTGTGGCGACCTTGGTCACGGTCGCATGATTCATGATGACATGCCCGGAATTCAGAGCGGGGAGCATTGCATTCACAGCCTCCAGCAGTGCGGCATCATCACGAACGAAGATCTGGATCACACGCGCGGACTCGGCCACAGCGAGTGGTGTGGCCAGCGCGCCAGGAACGGCGCGTCCTGTCCGACTCCAGACAGACACGGTGTGGCTCGCCTTGCGAAGGTTCTCGGCCACTCGGCTGCCGATGATTCCAAGACCAAGGAGACCAACGTGTGTGGGGGAAAGTGTGCTCATGACTGGATGTGAATCGGGAAGAGTGTACTGGCAAGCGCTCCGTGCTTTCCTTTGCACGAGGACTGCAGCCGCCTATCCATCCGCAGCCCGCATTCCCATGTCACCTTTTCGTACACTCTTCGGCCAGCTCAAATCGGAACTCCAAAAGGCCATCGTGGGCTATGACCAACTCCTCACGGATGTGCTAGTGGCGGTCTTCGCCGGTGGACATGTGCTTTTGGAAGGTGTGCCCGGCTTGGGAAAGACCTTCCTCGTCCGCACGCTCTCGCAGGTGATCGGCCTGGAGCCTGGACGTGTGCAATGCACGCCTGACCTTATGCCGGCGGACATCCTCGGCACCCACATCGTCAATGAAAATGAACACGGCCGCCGTGTGATGTTTTTCGAGAAGGGGCCCGTTTTTAAAAACCTGCTTCTCGTGGACGAGATCAATCGTGCCACACCAAAGACCCAGGCCGCGCTGCTCGAAGTCATGCAGGAGCGGGCCGTCACTACAGGAGGTGAGCGACACACGCTCCCCGAGCCATTCTTTGTGCTCGCCACCCAGAATCCGATGGAGATGGAGGGCACCTACCCGCTGCCGGAAGCTCAGCTCGACCGGTTCATGTTCAAGGTGCGCGTCCCCTTCCCTGATCTCGAATCCCTGGTGGAGATCAGCCGCCGCACCACGGGCTTTTCCGAGCCAAAGCTTTCCACCCTGATGAGCGGCGAAGATCTCATTCGCCTCCAAAAGGAGCTGTCTGAGATTCCCGTCGCTGATCCCGTGGCCCATTATGCCAGCAGACTCGTTCTGGCGACCCATCCCGAGCAGCCCGGCGCATTGCCTGAAGTCCAAAGGTTCGTCGCTTATGGCAGCAGCCCGCGTGGACTGCAAAGTCTCATCCGGGGTGCGCGTGTGCTCGCCGCGCTGAATGGATCTACGGCTGTCAGCACCGATGACATCCGGGCGCTTGCCCATGTGGCCCTGCGTCATCGCGTCATCCTAAACTTCGAAGGCGAAGCGCAGTTGGTGAAAATCGACGACGTGATCACCAAGCTGCTGGATCAGGTCAAGACTCCCGCACAACAGGCATCTTAATTTGAATCGTGTCCGAGTTGGAGGGTGATGGGGACAGATCGCTGAGAGTCATTTTGCGCAGTTTCCCGGCTTGATTGGCCTGCACCAGAGCACCCGTCTCCACATGCAGACAAGTCAGCCAGCCCTGCCCATAGGCCCAGGTGTCCAGGCAGAGGGCAAACGGCTTCACATTGGGCAATCCGCCCTTTTGCGCTGTGTGACCGCAGATCATCTTCTTGCCTGAGATATGGGGGTAGGCATCTTCAAAGCGGGTCCAGAACAGCCAGTCATCACTCTGGTCACTTAGCCCGAGGTAGGCATTGGCGTTCGCGTGAACATAAATATGATGCTCGTCCTCGAAAAATCTCAGACAGCGTTCGGAGAGAAACTTCACATGCTCTGGAGTCACCTTGTCCCAAGCCAGCTCAAGATGGGTTGGAGAGTAAGAACCTATCGTTTCCGCCCCACCCACACGCAGCCAGCCTGTGGGATCGACCCGGCCATTCAAAGCATCCAGGAAAAGAATTTCATGATTGCCCAGCAGCGGCTTCAGCTGGGTCTGCTGCTCCAGATCAATCAGCATGTCCAGCACCCCCTTGGAGTCCGGTCCCCGGTCCACATAGTCTCCCAGCGTGACGAGTACGTCATCAGGACCCGGCTGCACGGCATCAAGCAACGTGCGCAGGGCCTTGGAGCAGCCGTGGATGTCGCCGATCGCCAGCGTTCGCATCCGGCATTTTGCCCTGCGTGTCGCATTGCGCAAGCCGGGACCAAGTCTGACATGACTTTTCTCTCAACCGCCTATCATCCGCACCTCCATGAATCTCCTCCAGTCACTCGACTATTCCGTGCTCCAGCAGTGCATGCATTGTGGCATGTGCCTGCCTACCTGCCCGACCTACGTCGAGACCAAACGCGAGCGAAACAGCCCGCGTGGCCGCATCTCCCTCATGCGCAGTGTGGCCGATGGCGAACTCACCGTGAGCCGTGAGTTCGCGGATGAGATGTATTACTGCCTCGGCTGTCTCGCCTGCCAGACGGCGTGCCCGGCTGGGGTCAACTATGCCGAACTCTTCGAAACCTCCCGCGCTGAAATCGAGCGCAGCGGCGTGGCGCAGACACCCGAGCGCGATTTCTGGCGCTGGCTCACGCTGAATGTCCTCTTCATGCACCCGCGCCTTCTCCGCCTCACAGGCTGGGCGCTGCGGCTTTGGCAAAAAACCAGCATGGACCGCCTCATGCGCCGCGTGGGGTTCTTCGGGCTCCTGCCCAAACACCTGCGCGACCTCGAGCCTCAGACCCCAAAGGTAGCCGAGGCCTTTTCAGATACCCTCATCGCCCCAGTCGAGTCGCCAGACCTACTGGCGAAGCCAAAATATCGCGTCGGTTTGCTCACGGGCTGCGTCCAAGACCTCGCCTTCTCGAACATCAATCGAGATACAGTAGATGTTCTGCTCGCCAACGACTGCGAAGTGATCACCCCCCGCGCGCAGTCTTGCTGCGGCTCACTCCATGCCCACAATGGCGAACTCGAACTCGCCCGCGAACTCGCCCGTCGGCAGATCGATACCTTCGATCTCGATTCACTCGATGCCGTCATCACCAATGCCGGCGGCTGCGGATCTCATCTCAAACAATATGGGCATCTTCTCCACGCAGATCCCTTCTACGCCGCACGCGCCCGGCAGTGGGATCGCAAGGTAAAGGACATCCACGAGTGGCTGGCCCACATCGGCATCCGCAAACCTGAACACGGCGCGGAGGTGAGCGAGGTGACCTACCACGAGAGCTGCCACCTTTGCCACGGGCAAAAAGTCAGCTCTCAGCCACGGCAAGTGCTGCAAGCCATTCCTGGCCTCGTTTTGAAGGAACTCCCCGAGAGCAATTGGTGCTGCGGCAGTGCTGGCATTTACAACATCACCCAGCCCGAGCAGTCGGCGAAGCTGCTGACCCGTAAAGTCGGCCACATCAAGGCCACACACTCGACCTGCGTTGCCACCTCGAATCCCGGCTGCCACCTCCAGCTCGCCAACGGCCTTCGAGGCAGCGGAGTCGAAGTTTCCCAACCCGTGACTTTGCTAGCACAAGCTTACCGGCAGGCGGGCAAAGTTTGATCCGCCCCAGGAACTTCCATTTGCCATCTCCAGGTGGCGGGTGTCCAGACTTCGCGTGAAGTTCACTCGCCTTTTGCTCCTGCTGCCAGCATTCGCTGGTCTCACCGCCTGTCGTCAGCACACAGAGACAAAGCCAGACTCAGCAGCAACACAGATGGATCGTGGGATCGTCTGGGTAGCGGATCGCGAGGGCCAGCCGGGTCGTCTTTTCCTTGGCGGAACCATTCATATCCTTCGCCAAAGCGACTACCCGCTGGCACCTGGCTATGACCTTGCCTATCAACATTCCAGCAGGCTGATCTTTGAACTCCCACCTGGTGCCAGCGAGGCACCCGAGTTTCAAACCAGGCTCATGGAACTCGGTCAATACCCGGAGGCAGAAAACCTGGAAGCCAGTGTCGGCCCTGCCATTTGGAAAAACCTCACTTCCTGGGCAAAGACGCGTAGCATGAGCCTCGCTCAACTGAAGCGTTTCCGCCCCTGGCTGGCTTCACTCGTCATCGCCAGCACCGAATACAGCGCCCTGGGAGCCAAGGCCGACCGTGGAGTGGATCAACATTTCGAGGAACGCGCCACCGCAGATCAAAAGCCGGGCGAAGGCCTCGAAACAGTCGAATTCCAGCTCCAGCTTTTTTCTCAACTCACCAGCAAACAGCAGGTCGAGATGCTGGAGCAGACCCTCGCCGAGGTCAGCACGCTGCCGCAGGAATACGAAAAGATGATCTCCTCATGGAAAGAAGGCAAACTGGACGAGCTCCATGCTTTGCTGAACCGCGAGGCGGAGAAGTACCCAGAACTGTTGGATCTCTTCATCGGGAGGCGCAATCACGCCTGGATCGACCGACTTGATGCACTGCTGAAGAAAGGTGAGAACGCCATGATCCTCGTCGGCGCAGGGCATCTCGGAGGCGAGCCTGATGGCATCATCGCCTTGCTCCGCCAGCGGGGCTGTCGCGTTCGACACATCAGTGAGGTGCCTGATTTGCAGGCCAAACACTGAGGCCTTTTACGGAAAGGCTAGTGAGGAGCGCAGGGCCTCGATGACGTCTTCACAGCCACGCCAGAGCAGGGCAAAACCACGTGGCGTGGCGATATTAATTACATTCCAACCATCCGCCCGCATAGCCTGGATACTGCGCTGCTCGCCATCGCGCCTCGCATCATGAAGGAGGATGAGCCCACAACGAGCCGCGCTCCAGGTGAGCTGATGCCAGCGCGCTTTACCATCGACTTGCAGACTTCCAAGTGGTCCATCTACCAAAGCCCAGTCCACGGCAGCGTTCAGGCCACTCAGACCTGGTTCGTGCCTAGTGAGCAGCAGCGTAAGATCGGGCTGATCGACATACGCCGCACGAAGGGCGCAGTAGAACTGCGGGCTCGCCTCGCAGGAAGTCACCCGGCATCCCGCCGCCAGGAGCGCAACCGTACTGCGACCAGGGCCGAACTCCACGACCTCACGCATCCCGCGTGCAACGAGGACTCCAGCGATCTTCCCGAGCCACGCCACTTCGCGGTCATCCAGACCCCAGGTATCAGTCGTCACCTGCCTTGAGGCATTCACCAGCATGGAGAAGCGCTCACTCACCGGACAACCACCTGCATGCACCGCCCAGATGACATTCGGGTGGTATCCGTAAGCGTAGCTCAGATACCAGTTCCAGCCGCCATCGATCACACGCACTGGCACCTGAAAGTGATGCAGCGCTGCATTGAGATAGACTTCGTCCCTGTTTGCATCAGGTGCCTGTAGATCCAACGCCAGATCCAGCGCCGCATTCAAGCTTGGCAAAGATGGATCAAAAGCCAGAAAGCCGCTGGTGATCCTACAACGGGGATCAAACCCATATTCGCGTGCCTGAAAATCCGCCATGACACCAGGGATCGGCGCACCAGCGACCCATGGCCCGAGCAGTGAGCGGACTTGCTCATGACATGGCCGCACCAGCCAGCAATCCGCATCGAAAAAGAAGCGCCAGTTTGATTTTGCTGCATCCCGCAGAGTTTGCAGTTTCACGCGGTGGCCCTCAGTAGGAGAGCAGCGGACCACATCAACTTCGATGCCGGTGAATTGCCAGAAACGATGCGCTGCTTCGAAGCCGAGCGGCTCGAACTCAGGGCTGACGACGGTGACGGCTCGAATGCCCACAGGAGTTATGGATTGCCTGTGGGCGGCAGCACCTCTGCGGCCATGATCATCGGTGCAGGCGCTCTCATGTGAGAGACGATGGAGAATGCGGTCACGGGATCTGAACTGGTATTTACTTCCCAGTCAAAGCGGAAGAAAGCGAGCCCGTGCTGGCGCTTCCGCGTGTAATCCGTGATACCGAGCCATGAGATAGCCTCATCAGGAGCGCGCTCTACCTGACCTCCCGGTGGGTTCCAGCAGTCCCAGATGTTCTGCCCATAAATCAGAGGCACCACAGTCACATCGCCACTTTGTCTCTTCATAAAAAGGCTGGCCGTGGCATGGTCGGCAAAAGATCCACTTTCACGAATCGAGCTAGCCCCCAGTAGGAAAGCCACCCGGTGAGCTGGCCCATCTAGTGGGATCCAGCCCGTAGCTCGAGGCAGCATCCGCCCAGTGCTAAGACGCAGGGTGTTGCCAGCGAGCTGGATAAAGTCTCCACACTGGAAAGAGAAGCCAGCCTGCTGCAGCACATCCGGCAGCACTTGGAGGGTATTCCCTCGCCCTCCCGTCCACTCTTCACTTTTGCGTATCATCGCCCATGGTTTCAAATTCACCGTGCGCGGCGTATCCGTACTGATCGTGATGGGCTCAAGGGTTTCCCCAGGCAGTGACAACAGCTTTTGGTAGGCCTTCCAGGCTTCCAGACCAGCTTTCCCAGCTTCTGCGGCGCGGTTTAGCTTCTCAAGAGCCTTCGTCTTTCTTAGCAGGAACCACGGGGCGAGTTCATCAGACTGGAGCGGCTCGCTCGTCAGTGTCGCCACATCCGTCCACTTTTCGAGTAAACAAGCCTGAGAAACACGCAACGCCAACGGGATCTCCCGTCCGCGCCATTCATCCACGATCATGGATGCATCTCCAGAATAACTTTCCGTCGGAGAAGTCAGCCCCTGCTGCCCCAGTTTAATAGCAGCTGCCAAAAGCTCGACTTCTGAGCTTTCATCCACGTTCCCCTGCTCAGCCAAAGCGTAGCCAGCATCACGCCAGGCAAAGGTTTCCTCAGGGTTTTTTGCCAACACACGCAGAGCTCGTGCAAGCCGAGCCTCCTCCGCCTTCACTTCAGGTATTTTCGACTCTCTGGCGAGCGATGCGCTGGCATCAAACTGTGGCATTCGTGTGATCGAGCCTGCTCCGACAATGAGTCGGCTACCATCAGCACTCCAACTTGCACAAACGATATCCGACGGTAGCCCTGTGGCGATAGACCATGTCTGCGCGACCTGACTTACATTAAAGATGCGCGCACTGCCATCAGCTCCAGCAGAGACGATGCGATCTCCATCAGGATGCCATGCAATGGCGAGCAGTGGACCGACATGGGAGAGAGGCGGTTTCGAAATTTTGCCCGAATCCACATCCACCCAAATCAGCAGGCCGGAGTCAAAGCCGATGGCGAGCAAGTTTTTCTCCAGACATGCCCGTGCTGAGGTAGGGTTTCCGAGATCATCTGGCATGAGGATGTCATTCCCGACGGCACCCGACACTGCTTCATGAGTGATGAAGTGCCAGCCCCCCTCCTGCTGACGCACCACGCCCATCCTGCCCGCAGTCACTCCACCCGCCCAGGCGATGCGGCCTTTGCCTCCGATGAACATCGCTCCCGGTGTGGTGCTCAGTGGCACGATTTCCCAGCCCTCTTCGTGGCGGATGACCAGAGACTTGCTGTCCGCCGTCCATTCCACACCTTGCACCTTCCTTTGTTCGGCTGCTGAGACACGAAGCCCCTTTTGCAAATGCCAAGCCACCCAGCCCCGGCCCTGACATGAGGCGGCCAGCCATTCTCCATCAGGACTGAACGCCAGATCACCGCCACGAAGCAGGGAGTCATCTGGCGCAGCTTGCGGCATCGGCTGACTCCACAGGACCTGCCATGTGCGTCCGTCGAGCACGCGCACCTCATCACCGGAGAGAAGAATGGCGACTTGATCCAGCCTCGGATGCCAGACGATGTCTGTCGGCAGCCCGCCAGTTTCGATATTGGAAGCCTGTGCCGAGTACCGAAGATCATCCCAAGCGCGCAAAGTTCCATCTGCGCCGATCGAGAGCAGTCTCTCACGCCCTTGCAGCCATTTCATAGCTGTCACCGGGCCACGGTGTCCATAAACTGGCAGTCGTGGTTCGATTCGGCGCAGCGCATCTATAAGGAGGATCTTCCCATCCATGCCCCCCATGGCAGCCATGTTGCCATCAGTTGACCAAGCGAGTGATGCCGCGCCAAGGCTTTGATCCTGTTCGATGCTAAATTCATGGATATCCGCCGCAGGATTCCAGGTCGTCATTGGCAAATCATCCATCGCCAAAGCGAGGTGACCTGAACCAGGACGCCATGCCAGCGGTGAACTCGGGCGATTCAGAGGCTTTTCGATGCATTTGTCCAAATTCTCCACCTGCCCCATGACTAGACGCGTCGGGTTTGCCAAAACAACGGCCATCTGCGTCCCATCGTCATTGTCATCCACCGAGAGGACCGTTCCCTGCCAATGGTATTGGCGCTGGGAAAGGCCGTCCTTCCACCAATGCAGTATTCCGTCCTTGCCGCCCGAGATCAGGGTGTCATCCCCTCGACTCAGGTGAAGTGAAGTCACCTCACCTTGATGTGCAGGCCAGCGAGTGACCACCTTCATCGTCTTGTCGTCGAGCCGGACGATTTCGCCATTTGCCAAACCTAATGCTAGTCCGCCGTTTTTTGGCCAGACGAGTGACTGCACAGGTAGCCTTTCCCCTCCCCAAGCACGCAGCCGCTTCAATGAATCGGTGCTCCAAATCGAAACCTCACCGCTTTCCCCTCCGACAGCCGCCTCCGTGCCATCTGGACTGAGCGCCAGGGCACGAAGAGGCTTGTCAGAGACCTTGGTAGAAAAGTCGCCATTGTTCAGCAGAGAGTCGGCGAAGTACCACTCCCATCTGCGGAGATCCCGCTGGCCGGGCATTGGACGCTGATGGTTCATCAGTTCGCGGGCTCCCTCACCACGCCGCCGGATCATTTCCTCCGTCACCGCCAGCATATCCGCCACATACAGGCGCTCACGTCCTAGCTCCATTTGGGAGACCACCAAATGCCGCTCCGCCTCGATTTCTTTTGCATGACGCTCTGCAGCGCGGTTCGATTCAGAGAGCTGAAAGAGGATCACCGTAAGACCACCGATGATGCATGCAGCAAAAGCAATCGCCGTCCAGGCCAGACGCACTTGACGCTTTCGGATCTCCAATTCTTTCGCCTGGCGCACGCGTTCACGCTCCTCCTCGACCTCGCGATTCCTAGCAGCTCGCCGCTCTTCCAGTGTCTCCAACCGCTCAGCCAAATCCAGGGCACTACCCAGCCGCCGATCAGGCTCCACATCCACACAGCGCTCAATGTCATCTATTAACAACGGATCGTCCACATCACGCTGCCAGCCCACTCCTAGCGGACGCGCATAGTCGTCGATGATCATCTGATAAAGCAACACACCGAGGGAGTAAATGTCACCCTGCACTGAGGGTGGTCTGCCTATCATGTATTCCGGTGCCGAATACATACGTGTCCCCGTGCGACTGGAATCTGCCGTCAGCGTAAATCCTTCTGAAAATCCAATGCCCAGGCCGTCAAAAGCCTTGCTATCCACCACCACTCCGATGCCAAAGTCCGCAAGCTTCGGCTGCACCTTTGCTTCAGCATCCACTTCCATGAAGATGTTGGCTGGCTTGACATCTTTATGAATGATCCCCAGGGAATGCGCCGCACCGAGAGCTCGTGCCACCTGAGCTAAGATCTCCAATCGCCCAAGTAGTGACACTGGCTTATCGGCCTTTCTCCGCGCTCTCAACCATTCATCTAGCACACCGCCTTCGCAGTATTCACTCTCCAAGAAATAGGGCGCGGCATCAAGCTGCACCTGATGCAGGCAGGCGATGTCTTGCCGCACTCCCAGCCGCTCACGGATCAGCCCGAATAGCGCAAGTTCCCGTTTGAAAGAACGCAGACGATGCACATCAAAGCAGAATTTGAAGACACGATGCTCACAAGTCTTTAGCTGCCTTGCCAGCCACACTTCACCAAAACCGCCTTCACCAAGCTTGGCTTCGAGTTCCCATCCAGGTCGGCGCGGCACCTCCAGTGCCATAGCCGGGCGCCAACCGAGCATAGTCTCCTCCTCAGCAGAGACCGAGCGCACCGTTTCCGAGCCGCTGGTTGGCTTCACAAATGGTGCCATGTCACGTATTCCGATCTCGAAGATCTCCACTGGCTCATGAATACCCTTCAGCAAATACGCCCCATGAGCCTCCCAACCGAGGTGCGCATCCTGTTCCGGCACATTCACCACTCCGCAAACTGACTGCCGAGACGCATCAAACACAGACCGAGTCACCAGAATCTGCCCGCCCTCGCCAAGGGACATGACCCGGGCAGCAAGGTTTACCGCAGCCCCAACCATCCCAGGCCCATCATTACCAGAAGGCATTGCCAGAACTTCTCCTTCATGAATGCCGACGCGGGCGCTGATCGCCGAAATGGCAGACCATTTTTCTTTTGCCAACAACCACTGAAAACGCAGCGCAGTCTTCACCGCATCACTAGGCTCCTTGAAGACAGCTAGAAAGCCATCTCCCGTATGTTTGACGATCATTCCACCATTCACTTCGTCCATCGCCTGTGCGAACAATTCATCGTGCCTCTTCAGCAGTTCGGCATAGCGAGTCGTGCCTATTCCCTCCTGCAAACGCACAGACGCCTGAATATCTGTAAACAAGATCACCTTGAGCATCCGCTCCACAGATTCCCAGGCCCGTTGCATTTCGTCCTGGAACGACGATAAGCCGGAGGCAGATCGGATCGCATCTGAATCATGCCCATTTTGGTTCATTCTTATCACCATGCAGGAGGTGTTAATCTAGCGCAAACAATCCTTGATCCTTGATCTACAGCAAGTGGGCAACAAGTTGATGTCGCAAGATTAGAAGTCACATGCCGAGTTAAATATTAACTCGTAATCGTGACTATCTGAGAAGAGGTGGCTTTAGCCAACATTGGCCTAATGATCTCATCCTGCCAGGGCATTAGAGGACTGGCTGATGATGGAGAAGTGACAAGCAGTTCCAACTCACTACGTGAACCAAGTAAGCTACCTTCCACATCCAAAGTCAGAGCGATCTCGTCTCGCTGCGAACACAATCTATCAACTGCCTCCCGCTGCTCTTCCGTCATGCGGCTTTTAGCTTTTTTTAACCGCTGTGGCCAATTCTCCTGTCCCAACCTGAAAACAGCCGCAACCAACTCGTGAAATTCTTTTTTCCATCGAGGCCGCCATCCTCCAGGGGCCTGCATAGCTCCACCTAACTCAAAAAGTTCCGAATATGCAACCATCTGCTTGTTTGACATGATTCGATAGCATGGAATATCGCGCTCTTGAGCGATGCCCTCACGCCACTCCCACATCGCCTTCAAAATGGCCAGCCCTTTCGAATTCAAGCGACCGCTGCCCTGAACACGCCATGGGTCTTCTCGCTGAGCGATACTGCGTTCTGCCACATCTGTCTGCAAAGTGCGGCAACTTTGCTCAAACCAAGACACTCTGCCTCGTTCCTTTAAAATGGCAAGGAAATGATCTGCCACTTTTAGCAGATAGCGCACATCATCCACAGCATATGAAAGCATGTGTTCGGGAAGTGGACGGCGACTCCAATCCGCCTTTTGCGGTGCCTTACAAATGGTGACACCCAAAACACTTTGCAGAAGTGCCGCAAGTCCGAATTGACGACAACCCGCGAGTCGTGCAGCGATTTGAGTATCACGAATTAACTGCGGTTCCCACCCATAAGACCTTCTCAGCATAGTGAGATCATAGTCAGCACCATGAAACCATAGTTCATAACGGTCCAAAAGCCTAAAAAGCGGCGTAACATCAGGGATAGCTAGAGGATCGATCAGAGCAAATCGCCCTCCACATGCCACCTGTAGCAGACATAATTTTTCGTGGTAATGATGGAGAGAATCAGCTTCTGTATCCAGACACACACGCGTTTCGCGAGTTACTTCCAAATGGATTTGGGTTACTGCAATCCAGCGCTCCAGATCATCCGAAGTTGAGATGAACTCAAAATCATGCTGGACACTAGTGTGCTCTGGGGAATCAACACTCATTTGAGGCCAGTCAGCAAAAGTTCTGCGTTATTGCCCGTTCGTCCGATATTACGAATCAGCATTTCGATGGCCTCGACGGCAGGCACTGAAGCCAGTTGTTTTCGAATAGCGGTAATTCTCCTAAACTCGTCAGGATGATAAAGCAAGTCATCACGACGAGTGCCTGATTTCAGAACATGTAAAGCTGGGAAAATACGGCGTTCAGAGATCTCTCGATCCAGCGTGGCTTCCATGTTCCCAGTCCCTTTGAATTCCTCAAATATAATTTCATCCATCTTACTCTCAGTTTCGATGAGCGCAGATGCAATTATTGTCAAACTACCACCTTCCTCAACATTACGTGCAGCCCCAAAAAATTTCTTCGGCTTAACAAGCGCCTTGGAATCGATACCGCCTGACATCGTTCTACCTTTTGTGCCGATCATTGAATTGTAACCCCGAGCCAACCTAGTCAGTGAATCAAGTAAAATCACGACATCTCTACCCTGCTCAACTAATCGACAGGCACGCTCACGCACAAGCTCCGCAAGCTGTGTATGTCTTTTTGGGCTTTCGTCAAAAGTGCTACTATATATTTCACACCCGCTAACAGACTCTTCAAAATCTGTCACCTCTTCAGGACGCTCATCAAGGAGAAGAATGATTAAGCTTATTTCCTTATGATTTTGAACAATTGACTTTGCAATATCTTTCAAAAGCATGGTCTTTCCTGACCGCGGTGAAGCATTGATTAAACCTCGCTGTCCTTTTCCAAGTGGCGCAACAAGATCTAGAATACGACAAGAAATTGGAGCGGGTTTTGGAGTTTCTAGGATGATCCTTTGATTGGGGAAAGTTGCCGTTAATTTGTCAAAGTGAACAGGCGCTTGGTAACTGTCAATTTCGATCCCATCAACCTGAGTGATTCGATCGATTGCGAGATATTTATCTTTATCCTTCGGAGCACGTGCGACGCCCGCAATGCGATTGCCAGAGCGAAGTCCGAACTTTCTTACCAAAAAAAGTGGCACGAAAACATCCTCTGGAAGTGCTCCGAAGCTATATTTGGCGTAACGAATCAATCCGAAATTTTCCACACCAATTTCCAATATCCCCTCGACTATAACTCGCGTGCGATGTTCAGCCATCCACGAGAGTAGGTCATAAATAAGCTGATGCTTGGTCCGTGCAGCATTTACACGAAATCCAACGGAATCAGCCAGCTGCAGTAATTCGGCCAAAGATTTCTCATGTAAAGAATTTAGAGAAATCTCAAGCGGAAACGGGGGGACGGGCTCTGGTGAAGATGAACGCTCATTCGTATTAATATGTGTTATCAATTCCCCTTTTTTCTTAGGATCCTCTGAGGCAACCAAATTAGTGTCAGGAAGCGAGTCAACAATTGGAAGAACTGCAGATTCTACGATTGGCTGCGGTTCAGGTGGAATTGATTCGGCAGCAATTGTTGTCACGGTTGATTCGGAGGTTTCTTTGGATTTCATGCTAGACGTAGTTGTCTTGCCAGCGTCAGCATTTGGGTTTCTAGAGCGGTAATCTCACCATCATTCCAGATGACTACTTCCGCTTTGTCGACCTTGTCTTCGATGGACCATTGAGACCTCAAGATATTCTCGATTAATTCTTCATCGAGACCTCGTCTTTCCATCAAGCGACTTATCTGCACTGTGCGACTAGCTGCCACAACAATGATCAAGTCTGCCTCTACTAACCCTCCAATCTCATAGTACAAAGGCACCTCTGCAAGGAAAACTTCACAGCCTATATACCTTGCTTCGTGGCGGTGTTTATCCAATGCGTCGAGCACGATAGGGTGCAGAATTTTCTCCAAAGCTTTACGAGCTTTCGTCTGGTGAAAAATTGTTTCCCTAAGCCATTCCTTATTGATTCGCGGTTGTACATCGTTCAATTGAAGGCAACTTTTACCGAAAACATCAACCAACCCCTCGATCACAACAGGAAGTTCCAGGGCGGTGCGAGCTGCTTCGTCTGCTGAGAAGTAATGGGCTCTTTCCCCAAGCGCTGCTCGGAATAGTGAGCAAGCAATGCTTTTCCCGCACCCAATACCACCGGTAATCAGACATGAAAACATAAAGAAAGCAGGAGGCTCTCGCCCCCTGCTTGTGTGTGGTTCAAAAATACACTAGTTAGTTACCAACCGCTGGCAAAAGAAGATTAGGAGCGTCCCCAGGGCTAACAGTAGCATCAGCACCTTGAGATTTGATACGCTGGCCAGCCGGATCAATAAGCACAGCAGTCACAAAAATCATGAGGTTGCGCTTGAAATGGTCCTCAACTTCAGATCTGAACAACCTGCCGACTACTGGAATGTCTCCAAGAACAGGTAACTTGTCCTCGACATCTTGGACGTCTTCACGAATTAACCCACCAAGTGCAACGGTTTGACCATCCCAGACGGTAACCGAGGTTTTAACTTTGCGAGTAGAGAAGATCGGCTGATTAATAATATTGGGAGTCAGTTCAATTTTTTGTGATCCGATCGAAATACCAAATGAATCCAGAAGAGGTTGAACACTGTAAATAGGACTACCGTAATTGATAAAACCATCAAATTCGGTCACCTCAGGCAATAGGTTTAAATCGATGGATCCATTTTCACCAATCACCGGGTCCACCTCCATACGAACACCAACAGGACGCATTTCAAACGCAGTGGGTGTAGTTGGTGTGACAGGAATAGCCGAAACCGTTCCACCGCCAACACCACCGCCGCCATTATTATTAGACGCTCCAACGTTGGTAGGAATTTGTGGGGGGTCAAATTCAGTTGGATAAATGAATTCACGAATAACTTCAACAGTTGCTTGTTGCCCGCCTTTGGTAGTCACACTTGGAGCACTCATTAAGTCAACACCCTTTCTTTGCGAGAGTGCTCGAATGACCATCCCGAACTGAGGATCCGTGAAAATACCAGCAATGGAAAGCACACCAGGAGCGACCGTATCAGCGCTGGCATTGGTTGGCGAAAACAACGAGTCGACACTGTCGCCTCGAATAGCACGACTTCCAGTCCGCAACCCACGTGTTACTGGAGCAATTGCTCCGCCTGTAACTAAATCTGCGACTGAACCGGTATACTTCACGTTCCCCCCCCAATTGCCATCTGTTCCACCACCAACAACTACATTGTCAGCATTGACTCCAACACCACCAAGTAACCAGTCAAAGCCAAGTTCATCAGTATTTTTCTGAGTGACCTCAACAAATTTAGTTGTGATATACACCTGCTTAGTAACTTGGTTGATGATGGAATCAACAAAGGCTTCAACTAGATCCAGATTTGGCTGTGTGTTTTTAACAATCAACTGCGATGTCACTTTGTTGAAAACTGCAGTAGCTCCATCGGGGAAGAGAATACCTTGGCCCTTGAGAATTTCCAAGGCACTTTGGCGCTTCGTTAGACCAGTAGCTGTGGCAGCAGCAGCACCGCCAGCTGCAAATGGGTCTGCCGGGGCTGCAGGTGCGGCAGCATCTCCACCTCCAGAACTCATTGATTCAAAGTCTGGCGGAACCTTATAAATTCTAGTAAACTGCTCAGTAGTCGTCTCAGTAACAGGTACAATCAAAACAGCGAAAGGTTCTACTTTATATTTCATACCGGCGAGCTCAGTCACATAGCGAAGAGCCTCTTGCATCGGCACATCTTTCAAATCGAGGCTGATTGATGCGGTTGGAGCGTTTTCTCCAGGTTTGAGAATGATATTAACCCCCTTGCGTGCTGGATCAGTCTCAGTCACATCCAGATCTCTACTTTTAACACGAAGGAACTCGACAGCCTCTTCTATGCTTGCACCAGAAAATTGAACCTGAGGAAAAACGATCCCCTGCATTTTCTGACTAAGGTAGACGGTTGGCGCCTTGCCACCGCTCAACGTATTCTCTACTTGGAAGCCTTTTACAGCAGGTTTATGCTCCCAAGCCTCATTAACGATGTTCAACATTCGGATACGTTGATGATCTCGAGCACTGTCGAAGTAATCTGCACGTTTGCGCTCGGCAAGTTCCATTCCACGGCGAGCAGCAGTATTGTAAGGATCAATCCTCAGCACATCCTCATATTGTTCCAATGCCTTGTCATAATTACCAATCTCCACTGAACTCGCTGCTAGCAGAAGTCCTTTCCCTACCTTTCCAACGTTTTCAACGTGCTCAGGGGTCAGCGCTGGCGGCCAGCGGTCTGGATCATCAAGCTGAGATGCAAACAAAAGGGCTTTTTTATGTCCAGGAACAGCAGCAACGGCTTCATCGATCAATTTACGAGCTGCCACATAATCTCCTTTGGCGGCCTTTTCTCGCGCAACTGTAACGGCGCAGTCAGCGAACTTCAGGTTGGCAAGATCGCGCCAATCCTGAATGAATGGTGCATTTGGAAGTTGGTCGAAAATTTCTTTGGCTGCACGATATTGAGCCAGTGCACCTTCGTGGTCTCCTTTGGCGAATAATTCGTCACCTTTTTCCATCGCCTTCCGGGCATCTTCAATGCGAGCCATTCGGCGTGCGATTTCACGTTCCGCGATACCGGGAACGCCACCGTCAAGCGCGCCATCACCAGCGAATACATGCACGCCAGACATGGGAATCGTGGCCGCAACCATCAGAGCAATTGAGTGTTTTGTCATTCGGGAGAACTGAGTCATAAAAAATGGTAGGAGAGGAAAATTGGCAATGAGCCGAGGTGTTTATCAGGTTTGTGACGTCTTTGGCGAGATCTTTTTTCTCTTTTTTGCTGGGTTTATCCTTTTTTAACGGTGATCGGATCTCCTTTGAGTTTTCCACCTTCGTCCTGCACGATCACCGCCTGGTTTTCTTCAATGCTCAGGACTTTGAAAGTAACTCCAATTCCTGGGATTTGGAAGGTTTCTCCCTCTCTGACTTTCCTGACTTCTGGAATGCCAATTCGAAATTCGAATTCTGCCTCATAATCAGCAAGATTGGTTTCCTCACCTTTAACTAAAACGAATTCACGTTTGGTGGATATATCCAAGCATTTCAGTTCGGAAACGTCCTTTTCCAAACCTGTCGCTGGCTCTTTCTTAATTTTCTGTTCAAAGGTCAGGGCTTTAAAGCGAATTACATTCCTATCAAAGCCAAACTCATCACCAGGAGAAACAAATTTGCTAGCTCTTGGCTCTGGTGCTGTTCTCTGAACTTGATAAGGAGGGGAACTGCTGTTGAGCTTGATTTTGTAATCGTGTGTGATGCGTTGTTTTAAATACAACTTCTGAGTAACTGGTGGATGGGACTTATCATCTCGTGGATCTGTCTTTCCCGTAAATTCTTCCTCATTTGTAAAACCATCGTTGTCAGGATCCAATGCGCCTATGTTTGCGGACTCAATGCTAGGAAGATCGTTCTTCACCAAAAACTCATTGGTCATCGGTGGGCGAAGCATGGGCTCAGGCACCTGAAGGTCAAAAAGTTGGTCACCCTTCTGAAGAAGCAAAATTGATTTATTCAAAGGAACAGCTTTTCCGTTAATAACCGGGGAGACCCAGGAAACTTTTTCCATCAATCTTTGGATGATTGAGTTAACACCATCTGTGGGAGGCGGGTTCAGGATGTTTTTTGACGATCCAATTCGGAGAGTTAGTCGGTCAGAGATGCTCTGACTATCCCAAATCATGTAACCCACGACTCCAAAGGCTAGGAGCGCAGCCATGATGAGAAACACCTTTTCGTAGTTACCATTCTTTTTCTGCATGATCCGAAAATTAAGGGGGATTTTGTCTCAACGATTGCCCGAGTTGGTAGCGGACTGTTGCGCTTGTGGATTCAAGAATTTCACAAGATCAATTTCAATATAAGCTCGGAGGGTTTCACGCCCCAAAACGACAAATGAATCTGGAGCAGCAGGCTGGACGCCATTTGAAGCAGGTTTTGGTGATTCTGGCCCTGGGACAGGAGGATCTCCCGTCGGCTGATCCGGCGCCGGTGTCAGTCCACTTGAACGGGGTGGCCCAACCTGCGCTTCGTTTTCGATCCGCACTAATCTAACCACAGTGAAAAATGGCATTTCCGAAGGACTAGCTAGCCCACTGAGCAATGTCTGAACAGCCGCCTGATCAGCTCGCAGCGTGATGCGAACTTGCCTTCGATCAGTGATACTAACAGGTGCGGTTGTTTGACGTACCTGCGCGGCTTTGGAACTTGTCTGATTCGTCCTATTGGGTTCAGCTTTTTCAGAAGGCAGTGACGAGCGCTCAAGTAGATCGATCGACTTTATACCACTTTTCAGACATAGCCGAACAATGCTGTCAATGGAATCCAAGTATGTTGAAAGCTCCGCAGCCACCTGGTCAGACTTGGGCAACTCACTGGTATATTGATCGAAGCCGAGGTTGAATTCTGCAGGAAGACGTCCTGTGCCGTCTTTTTTGACTTCGGCGATTTTTCCTTTCAATTTCGCCTGAAACTCCGTGTTCGTAGTTGGCTTGTCTTCGGGTTGCAGCGTATATAGCACCTTGGACAATTTACCAACAGCCACCTTATATGCATCTACCAGAGACTTCTTTTGTGCTAAATTCTCAGGTGTTGGCCCAAGAGGGGCACTTTTGAGATTGGCTAGGCTTAGATTGACAACGTCATAGGACTCCTGGGCCACTGAAGCAGCAGACCAAGCATTGAACAACGCGACGCCTAAACCAACCACGCCGACCCCGGTAAGGCCGAGAATAGCAGCAGGCACTTTATTTTCTTGGATCCAGCTCATCAGTCTTGAAATTTCATGGGCTGCTTGAGAGGCAGCGTAATGTTGAATGTGTAAGCGTAACGGTCTTCTTCGACTCCGCTCTGGGCACTGACAAATTCAGCGCGTTTAGCTTCGAAATCGGTGATATCAAACCATGGAAGCTTGGCTAGTGCAGTCGCATATCTATAAACGATCTGCTCGCCTTCGTCGTTTTTGCGATAAAGGCCCTGCATTCGAACTTTGTAAACCGGTACAGCTCCCGGCTCTGTGTCGTCTTTTTTATCCGAGCCTCCCTCTTGGGTGACAAGTTGGGGAGTAATTGGCTTGTCGTTTTTTAGCGGCTCAATGACCGTCAACCAAAGTAGGTCGTTGTCGAATTTAGAATTCAGATCGGTCAGCATCCTTACCCAATAAGATCGTTCTGCTACAGCCTGCTCAAGTTGTTCACTCAACGCTTTATATTGAGATTGCTCAACCTCAAGGGCGGAGATTTTGGAACCGATATCTTTTAGTCGGAAATTTTCCTGACTCAAACTAGATAACCTTTCCTGGATCACACGTTCCGTATTTTGGAAATACACAATACCCGCACCTAGAGCTCCCCAAATAACAAGAGCTGCAAGAAGCAGGGCTGGAGTGCGACGAGCGGCATTGCGAGCATTAGCGACTACGCTAGGGACCAATTCAACTTCACTCGGACATCCACCGGAAGAACGCAACGCTAGTCCCACCAACTCACCCATGAAGGGCGAGTCCGCATTCGCAGCATCTGATTTAATTCCACGATCCAATTGAACACCACGCAGTGGATCAAAGATTTCAACTGGCAGTTTGAGTTTTTCTTCCAGAAAAGTAGCCATGTTTCCTAGCAGTGCTCCACCACCCGTTATGAAGACATGTTTGGGCTGTGAACCGCCCTGTTGGCTACGATAAAAGGTAATCGTGCGCATAATCTGCGTGTGCAGATTGCTTGCGGCGTTGCGGATGACTTTGGAAAGTGCGGCAATTTCGGGATCAGCGTGATCTTGGACAGCGCCTCCAGGAGCTACAAAACCTCTTGAGATCTTTTGGGATTCGGCTTCAGCAAATCCAACTCCAAACTCTTTAGCGATAGCCGACGTTATCGACGCCCCACCAACGAGAAAGTTGCGAATGAAAAAACGTCCTTTTTCGACAAACACGAGGTTAGTAGACCGTGCTCCGAGGTCAATCAGGACGCTGGGCTCCTCGACATCTGGATAGCTGTATCGGAATGTATTGTAGAGAGCGAGTGGGGCGACATCTACTCCAGAGGTGACTGCATTTGAGGCTACAACTTGATCATTGATCTCATTGAGAGCATCAGATTTCATCGCCACGAGGACAACTTCTGTGTCGACTGAGTTTTCAGATGCGAACTCATAATCCCATACCACTTCATTAATTGGGAATGGGACGTTTTGACGAGCTTCAAACTCAACAATCTGCGCCACACGATCATCCTGGACAGGAGGTAGTTTGACGAATCGATTAAAGACAGTGTGACCAGCGACAGCATACCACACAGCTGATCCTTTGATCTTCAGTCGTGAGCTAAGCTCTTGAAGGCCAATTTTGAGCTGTGGCAGACGTGTGGCATCCACAGTCGGATCACCGGGCATGTCCACGAACTCGTAGCGCTTCAGTACCAGGTCACCCCCGGATCTGGAAAATATAGCCCCTGAGAGACGCTGTGAACCCAGGTTCAGGACTGCGATGCTTTTACTGTCTGCCATGCTCGGAAATTTCTAATTCGTTGCCTATGATGCGATTGCGCTTGGTCTGCGTTACTTATTCTTCACGCCAACATCGTAATCACCCCAAAGGATGGCGAAAGGAGTGTCTTTTTTGGCAAGCAGCACATTCTCATTTATCGCAAGTTTGGCAGTGTCTTCCCACCAGGCTTTTCCCGTGCTTGACTCTCCTGCGACGCGCTGGCCATCTACCACTACCTCTACACCCCATGCCTTGAGGTCGCTGCCGGTGGTGAAGCCATCTTTCATCAGTACACGCCGAAGAGTTGCTGGCGAGGCAAAGGCCAAGGCGTGGCACTTTTCCGCAGCGGGGATATCAACGTATTCAATAGATCCCTTCAAGACTTGGAATCTTCCATCAGGGGTCGTTCCATTCACTCCCAGGAAATAATGAACGGTCATGCTTGCCAGACTCCCAGTGCGACCACCTGCTGCTTGAGTGAGTTTGATATCAAACTCCATGTCGATTTCTAGCCAGTCCTTTGGACGCCAATTTTTGTCTGGGACGTTCCCTGCATTAAACTGGGGGGTTTGGATGCTATTAATCTTCGGCTGTTTGATATCCACTTTAACAGAAGGTGTCTGAGCTTGTAGCTCGGGCATCACCAAGGCAATGGAAGCAAGGGCGAGGAGAATGGATGACTTCATAGGTTCGGTGGGGCGGACTCTGATAAATTGGTCGAATCACGTTGGGCACGTGAATAAATCCTTTTTATTCTCAAACTGTGTCACGCATCAAGACTTGATTGCAAGAAAGTCACGAAAATAGGCTATTGTTCTCGTGATTCCCTCCTCAAACTCCACTTTTGGCTCCCAACCAAGCAGCTGGCGAGCTAGGGTGATGTCTGGCTGCCTCACCTTTGGGTCGTCAGTTGGCAATTCTTTATGAATAATCGGGAGTTCCACGCCGGTGTGCTTTAATATGGCCTTGGCAAACTCCATCACCGTCATTTCACGAGGATTGCCGATGTTTACGGGCTCGTGGTAATTGCTTTGAGAAAGCTTGAAAATGCCGTCGATCAGGTCTGAAACATAGCAAAAGCTGCGAGTCTGGGAGCCATCCCCAAATACAGAGATTGGCCGACCTTGAAGAGCCTGGCCGATGAACGCGGGCACCACACGACCATCTTCTAGTCTCATTCGAGGTCCGTAGGTATTAAAAATGCGCACGATTTTCGTGTCCAGATTATGTGCGCGGTGGTAGGCCATGGTCATGGCTTCCGCAAAACGTTTTGCCTCGTCATAACAGCCACGAGGACCAATGGGATTCACATTCCCCCAATAGGTCTCCTTTTGTGGATGCTCGAGAGGGTCACCATAGCACTCACTGGTAGATGCGATCAGGAATGTGGCCCCCTTTTCCTTCGCCAAACCGAGGGCATTGTGAGTGCCGAGCGAACTAACCTTCAGCGTCTGAATCGGGATTTGCAGATAATCAATCGGGGAAGCTGGAGATGCGAAGTGGAAGATCAGGTCAACCTTGCCGGGCAAAAAGATGAATTTCGTCACATCATGCTTGATGAAATCATAGTCCGGATTTCCAGAGAGGTGCTCAATATTACGAACATTTCCCGTGATCAGGTTATCCATGCCGATCACCTTGTAGCCCTCGGCCAGCAAACGGTCAGTTAGATGTGATCCGAGGAAGCCGGCAGCAC
>JAGKWZ010000371.1 GCA_021151605.1 Verrucomicrobiaceae bacterium | reverse complement strand
AGGCTGAACAACGCCGGCGTTTCATCAAAATTCAGGCGTACTTCCCAGACCTGGGTATCCTCATGCGGCAGGCACTCCAACTCTTCATCGCCCCTCTTTTCACCTCGCTGGCAACGCTGCACGCCGCCGATGAGAAGCCTGTCGTCAGGTGCCCCGATTAACAGATGGTGCTCGATAGCCAACGGCTCCAAGCTGTGCCAAAGACAAACTCAAAAGCGAAATGAAACACATCCTCTCACTCATTACGGCTCTGCTTCTCGCGCCGCTGGCCGTTCTGCATGGCGCTTCAGGAACACCGCAGGCAGGAGTGCCTGCGTCACGGCCCAACGTCCTCATCATCCTCGTCGATGACATGGGCTGGGGCGATCCGCAGTGCTTCAATCCGCAGTCGAAGATCGCGACGCCGAACATCGACAAGCTGGCGGCGGAGGGCATGAAGTTCACGAATGCTCATGCAGGGGCGTCCATTTGTGTGCCGAGCCGCTATAGCTTGCTCACGGGACGGATGCCGTATCGCACGTGGAACTCCAAAGACGCCAAAAAAACGACCCGCAACGGCCACGAGCTGCTGCATTTCCCGCTGCCCATGCTCCAGTCGGAGCCGCAGCGCCTGAACCTCGCCACGCTCATGAAGCGGCAGGGCTACGCCACAGCCTGCGTCGGCAAGTGGCATCAGGGCATGTCCACGAAAGCGGAGCCAGATGGGACGCTGAAGATGTCGCCCGTGGACTTTGGTTTCGATTATTACTTCGGCTTCGATGCACCGGAACAGGCACCGTATGCGTTCATCGAGAACAAGCGTTTCGTCGCCGCACCGACGGAGACCATCGAAGACCATCCCGGCGAAGGCGTGACGAATCCCGAGACTCAAGGCGCACACTGGCGCAAAGGTCTCGCGGCACCGGAATGGAAGTTCGAGGGCTATCTTTCCACCCTTGCAGCCAAGGCAGATGCCTGGCTCGAGAAACGAACCAAGAACCAAGAACAGGGAGCCAAGAACACCATCCCCTTCTTCCTCTACTACGCCATCCCCGCGCCTCATGCGCCGTGGGCGACCGCGAGCGAGTTCAAAGGCAAGAGCAGCGCAGGTCAATACGGCGACTATGTGATGAACGTGGACGCCATGATCGGCCAGGTGCTGACCACTTTGGACAAGTTGAAGCTGCGGGACAACACACTCATCGTCTTCTCCAGCGACAACGGTCCGGTCTGGTATCCGCAAGACATCGAGAAGTTCGATCACCTCGCCGCCGGTCCGTGGAATGGCATGAAAGGCGCACTCACCGAAGCCGGACATCGCATGCCGTTCATCGCGAGCTGGCCGGGTCAGATCCAAGCAGGCAGCTCATGCGACGAGTTGATCTGCTTCAGCGACCTGATGGCCACTATCGCCTCACTGCTCGGTGAGAAACTCCCAGATGATGCGGGTGAAGACAGCTTCGATATCTCACCTCTGCTACGAGGCGAGAAACCCGCCCAACCCATTCGCAACGGCATGGTGCACGTGAACTACGGCTCCTACACGCTCGCCATCCGCGACGGCGACTGGAAACTCATTCTGCCCTCCTGGATCTATACCGTGAAGGACGGCACAATCACGCCTGACGCCATCATCGAAACCAAAGGCAAAGGCCCCACCGACAAGTTCCAACTCTACAACCTCCGCACCGATCCCGGCGAAGCCACGAACGTCTTCACGCAAGAGCCCGACAAAGCCAAGGAACTCTTCGCTGCATTGAAGGCGGACATTGCGCGGGGACGGACCCGTTGATTCTATGCCTGCGCTCAGCCGGACGAACTTCAATCCGGGCAAGCGCAAGCTGCTGAGGATGCAAAACGGAAGCGAGAAAGGCATCGAGATTGATGGCGTCCATGTGATCGATACAACAACCCAACCCTGATGAACCGAATTTCCAAACTCCTCTCTCTACTGCTTTCGATCCTCGGCATTCAGACGTCACTACTCGCTACGGACGATGCTTTGCCCGTCTTCATCTTTGCTGGTGGCAGCAACATGAGCGGTGGTCGCTCGAAGTTGGAGGCACTACCCCAGGAACTGAAGGCTGAGCAAACCAACGCGCTGTTCTTTGATGGGACGCAGTGGCTGCCGGTGTCGCCAGAGAAGGTGAACAAGCGAGGTTTCGGCTCTGAGGTGTCTTTTGCTGCGAGCATGAGCCAGAAGCTCGGGCGCACCATCGGCATCATCAAGCATTCCTCGCATGGCACCAGTCTCGACACCGTGTGGTCGCCCGCGACACCGGATTCGCTCTACTGGGAACTCATTCGCAAAGTCGAAGCCGCACGCAAGGCGCGTCCAATCCAGATCCTCGGCCTGATCATGGTGCAAGGCTCGGGCGACTCGAAGGACCAAAAGAAAGCCGAGGCGTATGCCGCCAATCTTCAAGCCTTCATCCAGGCAGCGCGGAAAGACCTGCAAACGCCGAATCTGCTCTTCGTGTGCAGTCGCCTGCGTGCCGGGCAGCCGAAGGACAAGTTCCCCTTCGCCCCTTTGGTTCGCCAAGCGCAGGAGGCCTGCTCGGAGTTCGTCGATTGCGATGCCCTCGAAGTCGGTGACGACGAAGTCCACTTCACCGCTCAGGGCCAGGTCGAGCTGGGAAGGCTTTTCGCGGACAAACTGCATGCGATGATGAGTAAGTAGTAAGGCTGATCTTTGGACTCAGCCTCTCGAGTGCCGCAGAGGAAAGTGTTCACTACAGTTGCACACCAGTGTGGCGTTGTGTAGAATGACGGCATGCTACTTCGTGAAACACTATCCTCCGTCCTCGGAGCTCCTGGTCCCACGCTGTCGGCGAAAGATGAAGTGTGGCGGCACTTCCAGCCGGACTGGAAATCGAGTGCGTCTTCCCATGCCTTGGTGCTCACGGGCGTTCGCCGGTGCGGAAAGAGCACGTTGCAAGGCCAGATCAGACGAGGCATCAAAGGCACCGCTGTGACGATCAATCTCGAAGACACTCGATTGTATGGGCTCGGCCCGGAGGACTTTGCCACCATCCTTTCCATCCTGGATGAAGACCATCCCAAGGCCGCGATCTACCTTGATGAAGTGCAGGAAGTGCATGAGTGGCAGCGGCTCGTGCGGGCTTTACTCGATTCGGGGCGGCGCGTGTTTCTCACTGGATCGAATGCGAGTCTGCTGGGCCGTGAGATGGGGTCCAAACTCACCGGGCGACATGTCTCTCATGAGGTGTATCCATTTTCATTCACGGAGTTTCTGGAGTTCACCGGACAAAAGGCGGGTGCCAAAGCGCTCAATGATTACCTGATGCGCGGAGGCTTTGCAGCCGCGCTGAACGTCGGTCCCGAGCAAGGACCTGTGTTGCTTCGTGAACTCCTGCGCGATGTGGTGCATCGCGACATCGTCACGCGTCACTCGCTTCGCTCCGCGCGGCCATTGATGACGCTGGCGCTTCACTTGCTGGCTCATCCAGGACAGCCACTTTCGCTCCAGGCTCTTGCCAAAGGTCTCGCGCTTCCATCAGTCGCTCAGACGGGACGCATGGTGGAGTATTTGCAGGATGCGTGGCTCATGCTGTCGCTGCCCAGGTTCAGCTCGTCCTTCAAACAACGCGTGACCAGCCCGCCCAAGTATTATGCCGTGGACACTGGACTTGCTTCCGCCAACAGCCCGAACCCAACGCCTGATCTGGGTCGCAAGCTGGAGAACGCTGTCTTGCTGACTCTGCGTCGCATGGGTGCAGCGCCCACTTTTGCGGCGGCCCCGCACCAGTGGGAGTGCGACTTTGTCACCGCCGATCTCGCCATCCAGTGCTGCGCGCATTTGACATCGGAGAATCGCCAGCGCGAACTCCGGGGCCTCATCGAGGCTGCCAAGCTGCCTGCCAGCAGCGGAGGCAAAGGACGCGAGTTGCTCGTCATCACGCTCGACCAAGAGGACTCGCTGACGGAGCAGGGGAGCAAGATTCGAGTCATCCCAGCATGGAAATGGTTGGATTGATGAGACTGAGCCACCGCCCCGCATGAAACCCACTCTACTATCCCTCGCCGTCCACCTGCTTGCTCACTGGGCTGTTTTCCTGCCAAACCAAGCATCGGCGGCGGACAAACCTTTGCCGGCTTTCCTCTGCGTGGGTGGCAGCAAAATGAGCTCAGAGTTCGTCCTTTACCGATGAAACGACTTCTCACATGGCTCGCGTTATTGCTCGGTTCACTGGCTGCAACAGTCGCGGCTGGTGAGCCACCCATCGTCGGAGCCATTCGCTGGGACGGTTGGTATGGCGAGGGTGGTGTGGTGAAGGCGGTGGAGGCTTCGTTGGGGCCGCCGAAGTATCATTTTCGGCTGCCGTGGTTCGCCCGCGTCATGGGTGAGGGCAATGTGAGCATCAATGGCGACTCGCAGGCCATCATGGAACAGGAGATTGGCTATGCAGCGCAGGCGGGGCTGAATTACTGGGCCTTTCTCGACTACCTGGATGAAGCGCCGGGCATGAGCATCGGGCTGAATCGTTATCTCGCGGCGAAGGATAAAAAAGGCCTCCGCTACTGCCTCGTCGAAGAAGGCGCACGACTCGATAAAGCGGGCACGAAAGCCTGGAGCAGGCTCGTGGAGCACTTTCGTCATCCTGATTACCAAACCGTGCTCAATGGCCGTCCGCTGCTGTGTTTGTTCGCGAAGACCAGCACGCTCGGCAAGGCCGAGTGGGATGAGTTGAAGCGTCAAACCCTCGCCGCTGGCCTGAAGGAGCCGTATCTCGTGCTCATGGGCTGGGAGGCGGAAAAAGACCGCGAGTCGCTCGGCTTTGATGCCATCTCTGAGTATGCCTGCTCTGGCAAAGGCTACACGACCGATCCCGAAACCTATGCGCGGCTCACCTCGCATCATGTGAAGGAGAAGCTCTGGGCGAAATGGAGGCGCGAGCGCACCCCGTGCATCACCTTTGCCACCGCAGGCTGGGACACTCGCCCGCGTCAGGAGCATCCGCCATCCTGGTGCTCGTGGGTGAAAGCCACGCCCGATCCCACACCACCCGCGCAGCAAAAGCCGCTCATCGACGCCACCACCGCCACGCCGGATGAAATCGCCGCGCATGTTCGCGATGCCATCGCGTGGACGCAGGCCAATCGCGATCTCAATCCCGCCAACGCCATCCTCCTCTACGCCTGGAACGAGCACGACGAAGGCGGCTGGCTCCAGCCCACGCTCAGTGCGGATGGAAGGCCAGATGCCTCTCGGATCGAGGCTGTGGGTAAAGTGTTGCGGCAAGCTCCGTAATGAGTTGTTCACGGCATCCCCCCCATGAAACCCGCCCTCCCATTGTTCGCCGGTCTCGTGCTTTTTT
>JAGKWZ010000370.1 GCA_021151605.1 Verrucomicrobiaceae bacterium | reverse complement strand
CTGCGATACTGCTCCAGCGCTTCATTGCGGAAGAGGCGGAAGGTGAGGTCCTTCGTGCGGTAGCCCTGAATGATAGAGGCGGCGCGCTGGCGGAAGACTTCACGCTCGGCGAGGACGCGGTTACCTCGGGCGATGACGTTGCGGACTTCCTCAAGAGCTCGTTGATGGGTGAGCAGGAGCTGCATGTACTCGGCCGCACGACTGACTCGGTCGTTGTAAAGGATGCCGTACTCGTAGGCGAGCTGCACTTCCTCATGCTTGAAGCCGAGTGCCTGCATGTTGGCGACAAGTTGCTGCTCCTGCTCGACGATGTTCGTCTCCTGCACGCGTGCGGAGGCGCGGGTGGAGAGGGCGACGGCTTTGGCAACCGTCGCGGCGACGGCGCCTGCAAGCTTGGCGGTCCCTCGTGCGGGTGAGGTGACATCGTTAGCCAATCCAACACTCTTTGGGAAATATTCGGCAATGGCATCACCGAGAGCGGTGGATACATCGGCGATGTCATCAAAGGCAGCGGCTGCGATCTCGAGGTCACGAACGAGGCGCTCGAGGTCGAGGATGGCGGCCTGCTTGGTACCCAGTTCGTCGTTCTGGCTTTTGTGCGTGGCGACGAGGTCGGCAAAGACGGATTCGAGGTGCTTCATCTGCATGAAGACTTTGCGGTGATCAATGAAGGCAGTGCGGATGGCAAGGTAGCTGGCATGGGCGTCATGCAGGGCCTTTTGCAGTTCGCCCGATTCAGCACGTGAGCCGAGTCCGCCGGTCTTCCAGACATCGCTGTATTGGACGAACTGTGAGGGCTGGGCATTGACGATTTTCCTCTGGACTGTGGTGCCATTGGTGTAGCCATCAATGATGTTTTGGATGGAGTTGCCGGTGAAGAAATTGATCTCCACAGCTTCATCAAAGGTGAAGCTAAAGGTCTTGCTGCTGTCCACGAGATCGGTGGGGCGATCGACGATGAACCAATGCACGAGATCGGGGCCGTCGTAGTCCTGGGCGTAGAGCTTGCCTGCGCCGATTTCGTCGGAGTAGGGGCGGCCATAGATGTCGATAAGCTGGTTCACATAGGCCTGCTCTTGCTGGACGATGACGGTGTTGTAGTCGTCGATCTGGTTTTGCTGATCGCGCAGGGAGCGGGTCATCCTGCCCGCCTGGTTAAAGGCTCCTGCGGCATTGACGAGGGAGCGCAGACTGCGGTCATAGATTTGCTCGAAGTGGGATTTGCCTGCCTGCATCTCCGTCGGCGAGATGTCGAAGGCGATGGCTCCGGGGCTGAGGCCGAGGGGATTGAGGCGGGCGCTGGCGTTGTCGGCGGTGTTTTGGAGGGTTTCGCCAGCAGCGGCCAGCTCAGGGAGTTCGGGGATGGTGGTGCGGTCGATCTTCTGCACGCCAGTATGGTGTGGGTCCACATCGGGGACGAGGGCATTGCCGACGACCCAGTGGAAGAAGGCACCCTGAGTGCTGCGGCTGACCCATTCATCCAGCCCCTGTTTGCTGGTGACGTTGGTCTGCGAGTTGGTGCCTTTGTTGTCGCGGTAGTGGCTCCAGCCGGCGGCGGGGTCGTCTTTGTAATTTTTGCGATAAGTGAGGGCGACGACCTGCTGCGCGGTGCGCGCGATGTTGCCTGCAGCGGCGGCAAATTTACGCTCGTCCTGGAAATCGACGGTGACGGCCTGGCCTAGCACGGTGACGGCCTCCGCGCGTGGTGTCCACGTGAAATTGTTGTTCGTGAGCAGCTTGTAGTAGCCGGTGAGCGCGGTGAGGTAGTGACCGTAGGCATCTCCATGCCCCTGGGGGAACATGCGGTAGGCGTCGGCTTCATCGATGACGCCATCGGCGGTGCTGCTGCCGACTTTTTCTTTGATGTTGTAGTTCACGGCATAGAGGACTTCACCGCTGTTGATGCCGCGGGTGTAGTTCCAGTAGAGGCGGTTGTAAGCCGGGGCGGTGGAGACACCGGGGCTGACGAAGTCGTCACGCCCTTTGAGCAGGGCGAGTTCTTCATCCAGAGCGCTGGCCACCTGGCCTTCGAAGGAAAAGCGGCTGGTGTTTACTTCGGTCACGCTGGTCTTGTCATCGAGGGAGATGGTGGGATTCGCTGCATCGGCGAAGGCTTCGTTGCCGACCAGGGTGTAGAGATCATTGAGGTAGCCTGCGGCCAAGGTGAGGGCGTTGTTGGCGTCGGGATCATTGGTGTTGGCATTGATGCTCATGTCCTTGGCGCGGTTGAGCACGGTCTCGTAGATCTCGATGAGGCCGACGCTGTTGATGTTGCTCATGGTGAGGGCGATGTCGCCCTCCCAGCGGGTGCCGGCCTGGGTGATGACGCTGACGTCAGTGTTTACTGCGTTGTTGTAGAGGTCCTTCACGCGCTGCTCGAAGGGGTTGATGGCGGCGAGCACGCGCTTCACCCAGCCTTCAACGAACTGGGGTGGCATCCAGCGTGACCAAGGAGTGCCGAGGACGTTGCCCGCAGTGCTCTTCGGCCGGTAGCGCAGGGTGAACCAGCGGTCGTTCAACACAAAGTCGGGACCGCCAAAGGGAAATTTATCGTCGCTGCTGACGGTGGCGAAGTTGGTGTTCGCGTGGTCGGCATCGAAGGGGGGATCCGCAGGATTCCAGGTGTTGCCAGAGGTGACGACTTCGACCTCCTGCGCGGCCTCGATGCGGAAGTCGAGCGCGGAGACAGAGTTTGGCTGGGCACCGGAGTAGATGGCGACCTCGATGGTGTTTTCCCCCACTCGGAAGAAGCTGGAGGGGACGATGAACTGCTTGCTCAGGCCGGTGGTGGTGAGGTCGCTGCTGGCCTCGGTGAGGGTGAAGAGTGGGGTGGGGGCCTTGTAGGCGACGGCAGCGGTGCCATTGACGTATAGCACGCAGCCATCCAGCGGCCCGAGATTGGCACTGAAGACGATGTTGGTGGGCACGCCTGCAGGGTAGTCGGTGCTGTTGAAGTCGATGCCGACGCTGGATTTCAAGAAGAGGCTGGGGAAGCCTGCGGCGAAGTCGGCGGCGGTGTAGGTGGCTGGATTGAAGTAGTTTCGTGAGGTTCGTGGGTGTCTGGCTGAGCACGAACTGGGTGGCATTGGTGATGCTGACGACGGTGGCGATGCCGGTGAGATTCCCTGCTAGACCATTCACGGGCATACCGGGGCGGAGATTCGCCGTGGAGCTGACAGTGATGGTGCTGCCGCTGTTGGCTGTGGGCGTAAGTGAGAAGGTATTCAGCACGGTGGTGGTGGGCTGACCCTGGCTATCCAGCGCATAGGTGGTGGGCACGACATTGCGTGAACCGGGAGCGACGGCAGCACCAGCGATGGTGAATTGCGCACTGCTGGGCTTCACGGAATTGGGATCTGTCACGATGACCCATTTGTCACTGGCAGGCACGGCGACGGGATCTCCGAGCACGCGCTTCATGCTATAAACATAGGTCGCAGGGGCGCTGGCAGCTCCGGTGGCCCAGCGCCATTCGAAGTCGTATTCCTCAGGCTTCGCGGCGAAGTCGCCGCTGTGGCGTAGGGTGACTTGTTCATCGAGCGGGTTGCTGGAGGAGATGACCTTCAGGTCGCCGACGTAGAGCTGATCCGCGACTTTGATGACCTGCACGCTGACGGGATCACCCGCAGGCTGGCTCTCGGGATTGCCACCATTGCCGAAGACGAGGGTGACGTAGCCGGTGCCCTGGCCGGTGGCGGTGAGCGCGTAGCTATCGACGACAGTATTCGAGTCGGTGACGGTGGTGAGCTTGTTGTAGTCGGCTGGGGCATTGGGCGTGGTGATGGCGTCCCAGGCATCCGTGGCGCTGTTATAGACATACTGGATTTTCCGGCCCTTGATGATCTCGTCGATGGCGGCGTCCCAGCTCGATTTGCCGGTGGCACCGGTTTTCAGTAGGCCCTTGATGAGGGTGATCTCTCCGGCGCTGAGGACGTTGAGGTTCAGGTAGTCTTCGCCAGCGATTTCGTCGTGGAATTCGCCCTTGAGGACGAGGGTGCCATTCGTGCCGCGCAGGGGGTCGAAGTAGAAACGGTTTTGCAGATGCGGCGGCAGTCCCTGGAAGTAGGTCTTGCCCTGGTATTCGGTGGTCTTGATGTTGGCGGGCAGTTTGTCGAGCCCGACGGGAGCGGGCTTGATGGAGACGGTTTTTTCATGCGTGGGGTCATGCAGGGTGACACTGGTTTTCGTGCGGAGGGTATTGGTCGTAGCTTTGGCAATGGACTGCTGGTAGAGCACCTCTGCACTGGACTGACCACGCACCTGGGGCAGACCAAATTTGGGTAACGTGAGGGTCTCGCCGACACGGAGTTCGGGGGCATCCGTGGGCCAGGTGGGGCGGTAGATGATGGTCAGTGGCTGATCGGCTTCGCCATTGTCGATGTTCGCGCGATTCATTGTCGTGCCGCTGCGACCCGGGGCGCGGAGGAAGGGCAGCATGGTGTCCTTTGCCACCTCGCCCTCGCCAGGCACGAAGAAGCCTGCGCCTTCGCGGGCGAGGTAGTAGAGCTTCATCTGGAGCGTGGGTGAGCCGCCGTCATGCGGGCCGCGGTGAATCCAGGTGAAGCCTTTGCGATCTTTGAAGGTGAAGCCTTTGTAGGCATCTTCGTTCGCCACGGTGCCGTTGGCGGGGGTGTTCGTGCCGGAGATTTCGATGTCCTTGCTGGTGCGGTTGATTCCGGTGCCTTCAAATGGCTGCGGCAGCAGAGGGAGCGGGTAGGGTTTGATCAGCAGGGTGCCAGCGGTGGCGGTGTAGTCGAAGTCATACGTCCCATTTGAGCGCAGGACTTTGTAGGCGCGGATGGCGGGGCGGTCGTCATTCGGGTCGGTGTAGGCCAGGAGAACTAAGGGCTGGGAGGTGGCGGCGGTGTTCAGGTCATCCCGCAGGGCGTAGGCGCGGCCTCCGAGCATGAAGGCGTGCTCCTCGTTCGGGTTGTAGCCGATGCCGGGGGTGTTCTGGTAATAGACGCTGCCTGCGGCCTCGGGCGGATCGAGATCATCCGTGCCCACACCTTGGGCGATGACGATCTGCGGCGTGGTGCTGGCCGGGTAGGTGACGAGGTAGCTGCCGGTCTTTCCTGGGACGTATAGATCCTGGAAGTCGGCGCTCGGGGCGGTGACTTTCCTGAACCAGCGGACGGTGAGGACATTGCCACCCGTGAGCGCATTCACGGGGATGATGGCCCCCATGTTCGCGGCTTCGACACCGACGGTGAAGGGATTCAAATAACCCGCCGGGTAGTAGCCCTGGCCGCTGACGATGTAGCCAGCGTTTTCATGCCCGGCAGGTGGGGAGAGGCGCGTGCCGACGGTGGCTGGGGCGTTGACGATGGGCTGGAGCGCGTCTGCCTGGAC
>JAGKWZ010000057.1 GCA_021151605.1 Verrucomicrobiaceae bacterium | reverse complement strand
CAATCGCTACATCGTGGCTGCACCTGTGGCTGGAAACATGCGGCGGGTGAGTTTGAAGGCTGGGGATGAGGTCAAAGCGGGTGAGACGCTACTGACAGTCATCGAGCCAGGGCTCGCACCGCTGCTTGACGCAAGGACCCAGGCGCAGTCCGAGGCCCGCGTGCAGGGAGCCGAAGCGGCGCGTAGCAGAGCGGATGAATCGCTGAAAATGGCCCGCACAGCGTCGCAGTTCGCCCAGGCGAATTGGGATCGCGTCAAAAAAAGCATCGGCGAAGGCAGCATCTCAGTCACGGATCGGGAGAACATCGAGCTAAGCGCGCAAATGCGGGATCGTGAGGTCAGGGCGAGCGAGTTCGCCCTCAAAGTAGCTGACTACGAACTCGCTCAGGCAAAGGCAGCTCTGCTTTCTTTGACTACAGTCGGCAGCGGTGCCGTGGTGGAGGTAAAGGCACCAGTAAGCGGCCGTGTTTTAAAAGTGCAGCAGGAGAGCGCGATGATGGTCACGCCGGGCACGCCGATCCTGGAGATTGGAGATCCGGCGGATCTGGAGATCGAGGCGGAGATCCTCTCCCGCGATGCCGTGAGCATGAAGCCCGGCGCTGAGGTCTTGGTGGATCAATGGGGCGGCGATGTGCCGCTGAAAGCACGCGTGCGGCGAGTAGAGCCCGCAGCCTTTACCAAAGTGTCGGCTCTCGGCGTGGAAGAGCAGCGGGTGATCGTTCTAAGTGATCTGGATCCTCTTCCGGCTGAGGCAAAAGTGCTTGGAGACCGCTATCGCGTGGAGGTGCGGGTGGCCGTCTGGCACGATGACGATGTGCTGCTGGCCCCTGGTGGCAGCCTTTTCCGTGAAGGTGTGGAGTGGAAGGCTTTTGTGCTGAAGGACCACAAGGCTGTGAAAACAACGGTCCAGATCGGCCACACGGATGGCAAGATGTCCGAAGTGCTCGCTGGTCTGGAAGTCGGAATGCCAGTGCTCATGCATCCGCCTGATTCCGTGGTGGACGGCTCCGAGGTAGTCAGGCGCGTGGTGGAGTGATCAAAGCATCTTTTTCACCATCTCCACACCAGCCACCATGTTGGCGAGCTTCTGTTTCGCGGCCCAGCGGGCGGTTTGACTTAAACCGCAGTCAGGGGCGAAGACGAGACGATTGGCTGGAGCATGTTTGAGGCAGGCACGCACCGCATCCGCGATGTTCTGTGGAGTCTCGATGTAGTAGCTTTTCACATCGATAACTCCCACGGCCACGTCTGTTCGTTGGGCGATTTGGCCGATGATTTCCAACTCGGCATACTCGCGGTTCGCCATCTCGACATGGACTTCATCGCAATGCAGTTCCAGGAAAGCGGGGAAAAGTGGCGCATACTTACGGTAGCCGACCGGGTGGCCTTTGAAGTTACCAAAGCAAAGGTGCGTGCAGATTCGGGCCTGGCCGTAACCGCTTTCGACGGTGCGGTTGAAGATGTCCACGAAGCGGCGTGTGTCTTCCCTGAAGCCATAGCAGCTCATGCTCGGCTCATCGACGCAGATCTCCTCGGCACCCGCAGCCACGAGGTCGGCGATCTCCTGCCGCACGATGGGGAGCAGCGCCTCCGTGATGGCGTAGCGGTCCTTGTATTGGGCGTTCGGAGCGAGGCGTCCGCTCAGCGTGTAGGGGCCGGGGACACTCACTTTCAAACGTTTGCCCGTGTGTCCGGCAAGACGCTTCAGGCGGAGGTATTCCTCCACCGCAACAAGGCCACGAGGGGCGCGCAGTTCGCCCACGATCTCGTGTTTCCCGCGCTGATCATGCGCTGGTGGACCAAAGCGACGCGGGCTGGCGGGCTCCAGGGCAATGCCTTCGATGAATCCATAAAAGGAGAGATTGAAGTCGAAACGCGTTTGCTCGCCATCGGTGATGACATCGAGACCGGCGGTTATCTGGTCCTGGATGGCGACCATGGCCGCGTCGTCCTGCATCTCGCTCAGATCTGCGCTGCCAAACTGGTCGAGGTGCCGTGCGGCAAACTCCAACCAGCCGGGGAAAGGGTAACTACCGATGACGGAGGTGCGAAGAGTGTGGGCGTCCATGAGGCCACGCTAACGGCGTGATGGAGCCAGCGTCAAACCCATGCCGCAAAGTGCAATTCTTGCGCGGGGATCGTCTAGCGCAGGCGAGCCAGCGCAGCCTCGGTGATCTCGTCCGGCGTGCCTTCGATGGACACTTGGATTAAATCGGGAGTTTCCTCGAGAATGGCGAACTGACTGTCGAGCAGACTCACGGGCATATAGTGATCTTTGCGAGCTGACATACGGCTGAAGATCAGTTCATGACTGCCCTGAAGATGAACAAAGACGAGCGAGTTGGCGTCATCCCCGGCGCGGAGTTTTTCGCGATACACCGCTTTCAGGGCTGAGCATGCCAGCACATAGACCGGCGTCTGGTCCCGCATTTCCTCGATCCTTGCGCGCAGCGTAGCATACCAGGGCCAGCGGTCCTCATCCGTCAGGGGGATGCCCTGGTTCATCTTCGTTTTGTTAGCCGCTGAGTGGAAGTGGTCCGCGTCTTCAAAGACACCTCCCAGTCGCTCGGCGATCTGGGTGCCGATCCGTGTTTTCCCGCAGCCACAAACTCCCATGACGATGATGGTTCGCGGGGCGGGGGCGGCAGGAGGAGGCTGGATCATTCGGTTGACGCTACGCAAAGCTGCAGTCTCGGCAAGGCGGCCTACAGGGCTAGTGACAAAGAAAAGGCCCCCGTTGGGCGGGGGCCTTTATACCAACGTTTACCCAAAAAATGCGACTTACATCCGCCGGATATTCGAGCCCTTCGAGTCATAGATGAGTTCGCCGTCGGCGCTGAGACTGATGTATTGGCTGGCTCCACTAAGGAGGTAAGGGCTCATCGCTGGCACTTTAATCACTCTCCCTGCCAGAGGGCCGCGGCTGATGGTGATCCCATCAGACAGCCGCTGCACAACTTCCGAGACCTCAGTTGTTCCAGACGAGATCGCGACGCCAGCTGCCTGAGCCGCCATGGCCAGGGAGCAGATCGTCTGGGCATTCCGCTGGTGAGTGACCTCTTCTGTCGCCCGGGTGCTATTAAAGGAAGGCAGTGCCAAGGTGACCAGGATACCCAGGATGCAAATGACGATAAGCATCTCAAACAGGCTGAAGCCCGCTTTGCGGCTTTGGAATGTGCTGGATGGAGTCTTCATGCGGATTGAATCGTTGCTGATACTCAATTATGGAAATTATCAGCATGTTGGCAAGTTTGGATCCATAATTTTGATAATGAATATTGTGAGTGTGTTGCAATTTTGAGAATGGTCAGTCCCTTGAGGCTGCGGAACTTTAAATCACATCACTGTGGGACCTGCTCACTTGCGTTCACACTGAGGCACCACGCAGTCCCACGGCGAAAGCCGTGGGTTGCCCCTGTAAAAGCAGCATGATAGGCTGAACCGAAATCCTGAATTGAAGCGCATGACGGTCATCTTTCCTAAACTCCAGCGCGCCATCATTGCCGTGGCGCTGGGAGTCATGCCCATCGGATCAGGTTCTGTTTTGGCTCAGGAGCCGACTTTGCCCTGGTCGGAAAGGGAAACCCGGCTGGCGAATGAGTATCTCTCTCTCCTCGTGACCCAGCCTGAGTATGGACGCGTGGTTGATCTCGTCTGGGCGCTCTACGAAAAGCACGAGGCCACAGCCCTGCTGATCGAAAGCGTAACCGCACAGGTCCAGCAGCAGCGGCATCCCTCGTTGGTCTTGGTCTTGGCCCATCTTCACAGGAAGTCGGGTGACCTAAAGAAGGCCGCTGGGACTTATGAGCAGGTTCTGGGAGCAGAAGCCCAAAAGCTCATCGCCCTTCAGGGGCTGGCAGACGTCGCCCAAGAACTCGGTGACTCGCCCAAGGCTCACCAGTGGATGAGCCAGCTCAACGAGCTGATTTCCGAAACGGATGCTCGCAAGGTCGATGTCCTCCTCAAGCTCGGCACGTTGGCACTCTCCGCGCAGAAGAATGAAGAGGCCGTGCGTGCCTGGGAGCAGGCTGGGAAGCTGCGCTCGGGTGACTTCGCCCATGTCCGGCAGGTCGCCGAGCTCATCCTCCGTGCAGGCTTCCCTGAGCGTGCGGCGGCCTTCTACATTCAGCTCGCCGATCAAAGCGATCCTCAGAAGCGGCTCGATGCTCTTTACGACCTCGCGCGCATCCACGAGCACGCGGATCAGTTTGAGAAAGCCGAGGCCGCGCTGAAAAAAGGCCAGGCCTTGCTCGACTTCCGCGACGCCCGCTACACCGACTTCTTTCGCCGTCGCGTGCGCCTGCATGAGCGCTTCGGCACGCTGGAGGACCTCCGCCAGCAGCTCAGCAAAGCCGCTGCCGCGAAGCCTGTGACCGAGCAGGCCTTGCGCGACCTCGCCCGTTTTCAGGAGATCACCGCCGACTCCGACGCGCATGTGGAGACGATGCGCCTTCTCGTCAAAACCGCGCCGCAGGTGGACGACTACCGCTGGGAGTTGGTGCGACTACTGCTCGATCATGACGGCAACGCTGAGGCTTCGAAACTGCTCGATGAACGCCTCAAGGGAGATGGCTCAGACCTCCCAGCCATCGTCTTCCTGCGCTGTGAGGCAGATCTTCGCAGTGGTAGGCAAAGTGAGGCCATCGCGCGCCTGAGGAAGCTATTGGAGATACAAAAAGACAGCGTCGAAGTGGAGAAGCAGGCGCTCGCCTTTGCTCAAATGCGTGCACTGGACGAAGTCATCGAGTTCATCCTCAAACAGCGAGTCGAGCGTGATCCATCGCGTGCCGAGGCCGTGTTTGAACTGGCAGCGTTTCACCGTGCTCGCAAAGACATGGCTGCGGCAGATGCTCTGTTGCGCCGCTTCACCCAGTCAGCGACGAACGACGAAGATCGCCAGCGCAGACTCAATGATGCGGCCTCTTTCATGGCATCCGGCAGTGACCTGGACAGCGCCATCATTCTGGCCAGAGAGGCCGTGGGCAAAGCCAGTGCCGGTCATGACGAATACCTGCGACTCGCCGATCTCCTCACCGAGCATGGCGACACCGAAGAAGCGCTGATTTGGCTAGAGAAAGCCTGGGATTCGAGCAAGTCGGAAGAGCAGGGCATCGATGTGGACGAGCGCCTTTTCTCCCTGCTTCTCGGCGAAAAGAAAAAAGAGACCGCCAAGCAACGCGGCAGCGGCGGAGACTTCCAACTTCCAGAAGTCTTCACCGGCAAAGGCTTCGCCAGCAGTGGTGATGAGCCCTCTGAAAAGCTGCCAGTGTCTGAAGAGGTCAGGGCGATGGTTGAGCGTTTGATGGCAGAAAAGAAGGGCGAAGCCATGCGCTCTCCTCTTCATCTCTTCCGCGCCGCGTGGTGGGCAGCGCGGGCGGAGATGTTTGACGAGGCCTACACCGCCTTCCGCTTTTTGCAGGTCGATCCCGCCACAAGCAAGCCGCGGGAGCTCTCCATCGAGGCAGAGAAGCTGCTGCTGGAACTCACCCTCGCGGATAAAAACTCCGCTCTGGCCATGCGGGTGCTGCGTCGCCTCATCGGACGCGATCATGGAAACAAAATCCGCTACACACTGCGCCTCAGTGAACTGCTTCTGGAGGATGAGCAAGCTGCCTCCGGTGCGGTCAATGTCGGTCTCGCCGCTGAGCGCACAGGCTGGCGACTCGCCGCTGATCCGCCACCGCCCGGTCGAGCCGCCACGGTCTTGCTGGAGCGTGCGTATCGCGAGTCACCGGACTCGGAGCAACTGCTCGGCGCTCTCACCCAATGCTACACGCTGCAACGTCGGCCCGACGATGCTCTAAAGCTCTGGCAGCAGGCCATTGATCGGGCCACCGGTGGTGCCGCCATAACGCTCATGCAGCGCTACGCGGAGATGCTGCTCCAGCGTGGCAAGCTGCCTGAGCATGTGCAGATCCAGCTCCGCATCGTCGAGCAGGAAACGGATGTAAAGCGCCGCCGTGAAGCCTTTAAACGCTTCCTCGACCGACTGCTCTGGGCGGGCGAATCCGGTGGCGAGATGCCCGCAGATCTGCTCAAAGACCGCCTCAAGCTACTGAAAGAGGCCCTGCTCGCCCTGGTGAAAAAGCATCCCTTCGATGGCTTCTACCACGAGGCTCTGGCCCACGCGTATGACCGCGAAGGCGATGCTACGAAGGCCTTTGCGGCAATGAAGCAGGCCTACTACACCGCGCCGGACACTCCCTTCTCCCTCGACCAGCTTCGCGAGGCGGCGCTGCGGGTCTCCGATCTGAAGTCGGCCATCTATTTCCAGAAGCAGATCGCCGCCAGCGCCGGACCTTCAGAAGCAGCGGCGGAGTCACGTCGCCTCGTCGAGATGCTGGAGCAGACTTTCCAAATTGCTGAAGCAGACCGCGTCCGCCGTCGTCTGGAAAGCCGCTTTTCCCAGGACGCCGCAGCGCTGGATGACCTCGCCGAGCACTACAGGGCCACCGGTCAGGATGAAGCGGAGCGCCGCGTCTATGAGCAGATCGCCCGCGTTCGCTCCTGGGATGCACGATCCCATCTTCGGCTCGCTCTGAAATGCCTTCGCCTGGCGGATGATGCCGCTGCGGAGAAGTATCTCCGCGAGATCCTCACCCGCACGGCAAGCCACGCCTACATGCCGCCTCCAGGCGCGGATCCTGAGCGCCTGCCACTGCCGCTGGCGGATCAAAGGAAGTCTGGAACTCCCGGTCCTGTCACGGAAATCCTGGCTGAGCTAGACACGGTGCCCGCACTGAAAAGTGCCGAGGTCACCACACTGCGCACCTTCCTGAATCTGCCGCGCCCTGAATTCCTCGATCTTCCAAACGATGTGCCGTTGGTCCGGCTGCGTGCCATTGAGGAACTCGCCAGGATGCAGCGCGGAGAAGGTTTGGCGCAGGCCTGGGTGCAGGAAGTCGCCGTATTCAAATCACCCGTCGAGAAGCTCTGGGCGCTCCACTACGCCGGGGAGGGAAAAGCTTTTCGCGAGCAGCTCGCCTTGGTGATGAAAGGCCGAACCACCCTAGAAGCCAGTTTTTGCCAAACCTGGCTCGCCCTACGCTCCGGCGGCATGAGGGAGGTCATGCGCTGGGCCACACAAACTGGTCTGGACACTGAGATTCTCGATCTCCGCCAGCGCATGCTGCTCGGCGTCTCCGCCATCCTTGCGGACGTGGATACCTTTCACTTCGCCAAAGGCGAACTCGCCCAGCTCGGCACCGTGCACAGCGTCTCCGTACTAGATGTCATGCGTCGTCTTCAGGATCAGCAGCGCTACATCGAGGCCCTGGAACTTGGCGAAAGCGTCAGCCTTCATAACCCAGCGGTCGGCAGTGCCTTTGTCTTCTCCCTTGCCCGTATCGCCGAGGCAGCGGAGCGCTGGGATCTCGCCCGCGACTATCTCGGGCGTGTCGTGCGCGGCCCCGTGCAGCCAGAGGCTTATCGTGGCACCTATGATCCCTACCTCTTCAGCCTCAGCGCGGCGAATCGTCTCGCCATCAGCGCTGGAGAGCGCGAGCAAAATGTCCGCGCAGCCTGGCATCATCTTCAGAGCACGCCGGACTCCGGCATGACCAGCCTGCGCAAGTCCGCCGTGGCGGGTCTCGCTGGTGCGCCTGACAAAGCGGCGGCGGAAATGGAAAAGTTCATCACAGGAGATTTCCTGCCGGCTCGAAACATGGGGGAGATTCGCGGGATGCTCATGCCACAGGGCTCGCCTCGTTATGAAGAGCCCATGCATCTGCGCAGCATGTGGGAAGAGACGCGGGAGATTCAGGCGCGCTTCACCAATGAGGGCTTGGGGCAGATGGTGCGGCAGGTGAATGACAAACTCACTGATCGCTGGGGTGGTGTGGCCCTTAGTTCACGCTCAGGCCTGGAGTTTGGCGAATGGCGCCTCGGGCATCTCATTCAAAAAATGCGTGAAGCGGACTACCCCACACGCCTCCGTTTGCTGCGCGAGCATCTGGCCAGTGTGGACATGCGCCAGGAGATCTCCGTGGACACGCTGAGCGAGCTCGGCGGACGTCTGGAAGCCGTCGGCATGTCGCGAGAGGCCATCGAAGTGTATGCCACGCTTCCAGGCCGCGCTCCCGCGAATCCCGAATACGCCCAGTGGCTCATCCGTGTGGCGGAGGCAGCGCTGGACACGAAGGTCGGGCTGAAGTTCACCCTCCAGCTCCTTGAAGCCGAGCCACCCTACAAACCACCGCAGCCTGGAGATGAAGTGCTGCGTGAAAAGCATGCCCATTTCCTAGCTCTCGAGTATGACGTGGCCGAGCTTCACCGTCGCGGCTATCTGCCGACCGTCTCCACCGTCCGCCAGGGGCGCATCCCTGAAGAGGTGCCCTACCTTCGCGAACTGGCGCTGCTTCATGAAAAGCTGGAGCAGGACGGACTCGCCCTCGCGGCCTGGAACCGCTTGCACGAAGCCTTCGTCGCCAATGCGGAAAGTGGCATCATCCCAGATGCGGAAAGCTGTGTCCACCGCGCCCAGCTGTTGGTGAAGCAAAAGAAGCCCGCCGCAGCTCTCGAAGCTTTGGGTCAGGTCGCACTCGTGGAGAAATCTGGCGCGCATGGCCGGGAGGCACTGAAGCTGCGGGCACAACTCGTCGCCGAAGCCGGTAACTGGGAGGAGTTTCGCGGGCTCATGGTCAGCGCTGTCGATCTGAAAGCCATTGATGCCATCACCCATCTTGCCGGACTTTGCCGCACGCATACACGCAGCACCGAGGGGCTGAACTTCCTCACTCAGGCCGAGCGTAGCGTGAAGGATGATGCTGAGCGCTTCCGCCTGCGGTTGGAGCTTCTTCGCCTCCTCGCCGCAGATCCCGCCTGGTCGCCAGACCGTGGTCGTGCGCAGATCGCCGCGCTCTTCCGGGTCAGAAACCGCAGTCGGGAGACCCTCCAGCAGCTCGCCGACTGGCTGAGCACAGAAGCGGAGGGAAAACATCGCGATGCTTGGCTGTCCATCTTGCGCGCAGAGACCCGCGCTGGCACGGATCGTTCGCTTGCCGCACTTGCGCTCAGTGCCTTTGCCGCCGCTGCTCCGGCTTCATTTGGGGATGATCTCGCGCTCGGCTGGAAAAACGTGATCGACAGTGACCGCCTGTGCATTGAGCTGGCCGCCGAGCTGCTTTTGAAAAAACAGCGCCCAAGCCTCGCCTGGCAGGCCTGTCTCGTCATGCAGGATCTCCCCTCCATGCGGCTGGAGAGCCGAAAGCAGCCTCTCATGCTGCGTGTAGCCCATGCGCTGAAGGACCGCGTTATCATTCAGGAACTCTTCGCCGAGATCGTGAGGATGCCCGTGCCCGGCGGATCACAGACCGTCGCCTGGGCAAAGACCCTGGAAGAGTGTGGTGAGGCCGGGCTCGCGCGTGAGCTCTTCACCACAGCTCTGGATCGTCTCCAGTCCACAAACACCATGCAGCCGGATCTCACGGCCGCCTGGGTGCGCTTCCTGATCCAGCGCCGCGAGTTCGAAGCGGCTGAATCCTGCCTGCTGCGCCAAATCTGGACGATGCCCAACGAAGCCGCCTCCGTGCTCTTTGACCTTTACGCCGCCTGGGGTCGCCTCGCCGACATCCAGCAGGAGCTGCGCAAATTTCACCTCACCGGCGGAATCGAAAAAGAAGTCATCGTCCGCGCCGCCCGCGCCCTCGGCTTGCCAGCCCCAGTGACTTCCGTTCCGTAAGTCTCATGACGCTGATTGAATCCGTTCAGGCAATCATCAGTGAAAACAGTCCTGAATTGCCAACTGCCGGAATACGATTGCAGGTAAGCACCTTGGCTCATGAGAGTGGCATCACTCGGATGATTATTGATCACTCCACCTCAAACCCCTGACTCGTGAACTTCAGTGTGCGGGCATTCTCTGTCACCGTGCGCACCACGTTATCGGGCACACCAGTTGGGATAATGGCTTCGATGTCGAGGCGCACAGTCACGTCGGCTCCGATGAGGCTGGCGATGTGGGCGATGACTTCTTCGGCGATCTTGCCTGCGTCTCGACCCACGCGCTGAGGATCGAGAGTGACACTACCGTGGAAGCGCTTGGGTTTGGGGGCTTCGGCGGGCTTTGTTGGCGCGGGAGTGGGGGAAACAGTCGAAGTCGTTGCAGCAAGGTTTCCGGCGGTGGCGGTGCTGCCGCTTGTGGGCACTTCGGGAGCCGGTTTGTCGGCTTCCATCTGCTTCAGGGCGACTTCGGGCTTTACCAGCAAGCCAAAGAGACTGTCTTCTGAGACGCCGATGTTTTGTCCGCCGCGCAGGCCCAGATAGCGACCGCTTGCCTCGTCGTAGCTTTCGGCGAAGGCGAAGGATTCATGCTGCCAGACCAGGAGTCCGAGTCCCTCGCGGATAGCGTTGAGCAGAACGGAAGGATCGCGCAGGCGGGGCAGGTAGGTGTAGCGGGCGAAGTCTTCGACGAGTTGTTTGATGGCAACTGAATCCCCCCGCCACAGGGGAACCTTGTCCAGTTCACGACGCAGACCGGTTCCCGCCCATCCGGTGATGAGTAGTTCGTCGTTGCGCAGCTTTTTACTCACTCGCTGGCACAGGGCTTCGGAGCCGGAAAGGCGGAAGGTTTCCCACTCCATCTCTTTCTCCGGGGCCGTTTGCGTTGGCACGAGCAGCCACTGGAAGCACTCGGGCAGCCGGGCGGTGACAGTTTTGTCTGCGGTATCAAACTGTGTCTTGGCCTGCTTCACCTGAATAGGGTCCATTACCAGTTCCGTTGCGTCATCCAGGATGGACTTCCAGGCGAGATAGCGCCGCACGGCTTCATCCAGATCAGCCACGCGGGTCTTGTCGGATGCGAGGAACACTAGGGCGTTGCGGTTCAGGCGTGGTGAGTTGCCTTTGCTGTCGAGGATGGCTTTCGCCGCCACCAGCGCGGAGCTACTGCCGTCCTTGGAATGCGGATACTCAATGCCGAGGATCACGAGCCGTGCATGCTGCTCGTCTGCCACGTCCGCGCCAGTTCCGGGAAAATCATGCACTCGGGCAAAGTCACCCTTCGCCAGCCTCACGTCTTGCTGGACGCGGCGGCGCATCTCGGTCACCACAGAGTCAGGGTCGGACTTGAACTGCTCGGCGCGGTCTTCCGCCAGCTTGGTCACCGTAGGCTGGGTGCTATACCAGTATCGAGCACCATCGTGATAAAGGAACGTTGCCGCCGCGCTCAGACGACGCAACGCATCACCGAAGATCGCCGGCGATTCCCCAGGCATCACGCAACCTAGCTTCATGCGGCGGTCTTCCATGCCGCGATTCGCCGCCTTGGTGGTCGGGGCGGAGCCGAGATAGATCGTCCGTGCCACGCGGCGGCAGGCGGAGTACTTCCCGAGGTTCGGCTGCTCAGCATCCATGCGTAGTGGCAGTGAGTTCGGGCCATCCACATCCTTCTCGATGACCGGCGTCCACTGATCGGGCAAATAGCGTGTCAGCTCGAACTGCACGCGCGGCTCATCAATCGGAAGATGCGCTGGCAGGATCATCGGATTGCGGTCGCCCTTCTCCCAGAGTGCGTGAATCACCGCCGCCATCAGCCGCAGCACGCCGCGTGTGCGCTGGAACTTTACCAGTGATCCCCAGTCGCTGTAAAGCCGGTCAAAGACCTCTGGGTGAATCGGGTAGGCCAGTTTCATGCGCCGTTCATAGTCGCTCTCACGACACTCCGGCGGGAACTCCGTGTGCTGGGTGCGATACAACTCTGCAAAGGCGCTTACCGTCGTGTCTCGGGCCAAGAACTGGGCCTGCTCGATTATCGGTGAAAAAAGACGCCGCCGCACGATCTCGAAGCCCTCGTCCTGATTCGCCGGACGCCAGTTGGATTCCACGCGGCCCAGCGCATGTTGCAGGCGGGCCAGCGCCTCGCGTCCGCGCACACCACCCACTTCGATGTCTTCATCCGTGCTGTGCGGACTCACGCTGCCAGCCTCAGAGGCTGGGAGGCTCACTACCAGCAGGGTATGCTTGGCGTTCTTCGCGGCTTCCGTCAGGGTTTGGGCAAAGGTGAAGTGCGTTTCAAAGTCACCGCCGGGCAGATCCTTCGAGTCATGGAGCTGCCGTGCATAGGCCACCCACTCGTCCACCAGGATCAGGCAGGGACCATACTTGTCGAACAACTCGCGCAGGCGGTCTCCCGGACTCGTCGCCAGTTCATCATCCTTGGCGATCAGCTTGTAGCCTTCACGACCACCGAGCTGCCAGGCCAGCTCTCCCCACAGCGTGCGCACCTCCGTGCCATCGGGTTTCACCTGTGGATTCCCCGGCGAGAGCTTGTTGCCCACCAGCACCGCACGGCGGACGGAAAGCGGCCCCGTCACCCCGGCTTTGTTCACCACGGGTTCAAGACCTGGCAGCTCGGCATGAGCACGTCCGCTGAAAAGGTGGAACAGCGCCAGCATCGAGTGCGTCTTGCCACCGCCGAAGTTCGTCTGGAGCTGCACTACCGGATCGCCACCCTGCCCGCCGAGACGGCGGATCGCTCCCACCAGCAGCTCGCTGAGGCTCTGGGTCAGGAAGGTACGGCGGAAGAACTCCACCGGATCACGATACTCATCGCTGCCTTGGTTCTGATACACCTGCCACAAGTCAGCGGCGAACTCCGCATTCTGAAAGCTGCCCTTCGCCACATCGCTGTGTGGGGTGATCACCTCACGCCACGGCTTGAGATTGCCAGTGGCCTGACCTTCCAGGGCCGTGCTGGCGGACTTGCGCTTCTCACTGCGCACCTGCTCGTCAAAGCGCAGGCGCAGCAGTTCCATCTTCATCTTCTCCACCTCATCAGCCTCTGGCGCGGAGACGGCGGCCAGCAGGCGTGACATGCTGTCCATCGAGCGATAGGCGTCATCCGTGCTGAAGGGGCGCTGGTGCGCCCAGCGGTTCCGCACATCCCGCAGCTCGCTCACCAGCGTGCGCTCAGCCTGGCCCAGCGTCTTGCGAAAGACCGTGTTCCATTGGTTCCAGAGCGTCGCCAGCAGGGCGGCCACATCCCATTGCGGCTTCTGCTGCGTGCCCAGCAGTTGGAGCTGGTTGCCTGCCAGCTCCCGCTTCACCTCGGCGAACCAGTCCTGCTGGAGCGTGCTTTTCAGCTCACGCTCCACAAAGGGCTTCAGCCCGGCGTTGAGCAGTTCCAGCGCTTTGCTGATGCGGTCATGATTCGTCAGGGCCATGGAAAAAGGGGAGGTTTAGGCAAAGAGATCGGTCTGTGTCGGCACGCGGGTCTTCACATCCTGCGCCAGACGGCGGATTTCCGGCCAGCTTAGCACCAGCGCATTGTAGGCCAGCGCTTCTTTGGCCCATTTCTTCCGCTCACAGGTGCTGTAGAGGCGGTAGGCCAGATCACGCGCCGGGTCCGTCACATGCACTGGCAGGCGGGCCAGCAGCTCCGCCGCAGCAGCCTCTCCAGTCAGAGTCAGGGCGCGGATGAGCTGGTGCGTGCCTTCCCAGATCGTCAGGCGTGCATCCGTCTGCGGATCCCAGTTAGCAGGCAGTTCCTCCGGGGTGAAGAGCCGCACCTTGCCGCCCTTGGCCGTCAGGATACCCGCCTCCACCATGCCGGACATGCTGGTGTTTTTCGCCGTCGAAAGCGTCTCAGCCGTGCCGTAGGCACCTTCGGTGAAGCCCGACTGGTCAAACCACGCCAGCGCCCAGCGCGTGTCCGCGTCGAACTCGCCTTCCTGTTCCGCCAGCACCTCATCCAATGACTGGTTGATGAGCGAGAGCGCCGTGCGCACCCCCATCGCCGAACCATCCGTTTCCAGCACTTTCGCGTAACGGCTGAACACCGCCATGCCCGGCCCGATGGCCGCCTGGGCCAAGTCCACCGGTGCGATGTTTCCCTTCTGCAAATTCCGCAGCGCCTCGGGCAGCTCCCGTTTTAAAGCAGCCAAGAAATCGCGGCGTGATGCTACTTCTGCATCTGGATGACGTACGCGACAAACAAGAACGATTGAGGAAGCGAGTGCGTTGCTGGACATGCTGCGCATTCGATTCCCTAGCTCGGTTCGCATGGGCCAAGTCCCATCAATTTGCCATCGTGCATCAACTAATCCTTGGAGAAAAGTCTCCCACCCGGTTGAAACACGCGAAACTGTTTCAGTCTCAAAGTCCTCATCCTCATTACTATCCTCTGCTTGCTTGAAAGCGTAATAAATTGTGGTTGGAAATCGTGAATCGCTCCCGGCTCGAAGTCGTGTAAATACGCGCTCCATTCCTTGGCGAAAGAAATCTCTCGCTTCCTCCGCGCTCGAATGGCGACCTGGCTCAGCGATCAATTCTTCGCCTTTTGGCACTAAGAGAGTCGAAAGTAGATCGGGGAAAACTGGCATCAAGGATCTGCGAAGCCACACATAGAAGAAGTCTGCCAAATTAGCGTAGCTAATGTTATCGTAGTAAGGCGGGTCAGTAGAAAACACCTTCGGCTGGGAGATCGGAATAGCTTCAGCGTTAGCTTGTGAAACACAGGCTTTTAACTGACTCGGAAGTTGGACTAATGACCGGACAATCGTCTTGAGAGTCGTTCCGATGTCCCCTGCCATTTCCGCGAAGCCATTTGATTCCGCAAAATCCCAAACCATTGGCAATGCCTGACGTCCGAAAGTGGCAATCGTTTGGTCCATACTCGGCTTCCATCGACAAAGGGTAGACTGCGCATCCGCTAACTTGCTGACGGCCAGTCCGAGGTATGTTGAGATGGCATCTGCGTAGATGCTGTCAGACATCGCTTCCACTTTTGAATGCACCTCAGGAATCAAATCGCAGGCTGCACATAACAAAACTAACTGGCGGTTTGAAAACAGTTTGTCCCAAGTCGTTAAACCATAGTTCTTGCACCATACATTGCGGCGATCATTCGGAAGTTCTTGGTCAGGAACATTTGGTGGGCGCTGAATGCTTTTGGCTAATTGTTCATGCTCCAGGTCTGGTGTCAGATAGATTCTTCCAACGGGTGCCTGGGCAACAACTGCAAGGAGTCTCGTTCCGAGGCGCCCTGCCATTCCTTCTGCACGAATATAGTTCATCGGCATGGCGGCCCCAGTAAGCAAGCAAACACCACCGTTACGGCTAATGGTGCCAGCATGCGGTTCACCGGAGCCAGAACGGACTTCAAAACGGTACGTCATCGCTGCCGTGTCCAGAACTGGCTCCACCCATGTCTTCTTGCCCGCTTTGGTTGAGAGCCAAAACGACCGCACCAGCGGCACATGCGCCCCTTTGGCTGCCGGGTTGGGACTAGCCACGGTTCGCGCCCACAGCCACGCAATCACCGTCGCTTCGCCGCCGCCGTGTTCTTTGGGCAACTTCACCTTGGGATATAGGTGACCAATGCGCTTCTCTGCTTCGTCGCGCATCCATTGGCCGTAATATCGAATGTCTTCGGCCAGCCCCGCCGCTCCTTTCCAGGAACCTGACGCGCTGAGCTTTTTCTTTGCCTCCGGGTTCACCGGCGGCTTGCCCGCAAACTTGGGCGGAATCTCGATGAGAGCCTTGTTGATGAGCACCGGCACGGGATTCAAATCACTGGCGTGGGCCTCCAGCCCGAGCCGCTGTGCCTCCAACGGGATCGATCCTCCGCCGCAGAAGGGGTCATACACGGGCGGCGGCGTCCCATCGCACGAGCGCATGATCTCGGCACGGGCGGCATTTAGCACGCGGTCGTTGTTGGAGTTCTCCCACTTCACCAGCACACGAATGATGTCGAACAGCCGCTCCCGCTCCGTCTCGACCAGGATGGACTCCAGCGTGGGCTGCGGTCCCGGCTCCGGTGCGGAGATGCCGGCGGCCTGGGCCTTCCCGAACAGCTCCGCAGCCACCGTCCAGCCCTTCGAGCGCTTGATCAGCTCTTTTTCCGCTGCCTTGCGCTTCGTCTCATCCGCCATCAGCTCCGTGACGCACTCCGAAGGATCATCCACCAGCGAGGAAAACAGCACCGCCCGGCAGGCCGCCAGCGGCCGCCGCGCCCACCACAGATGCAACGTGGATGGGTGCCCATGCCGGATGGATTTCTCCCGCGCCGCCTCCCGATTGATGTCCTCCAGCGGAAGAGCGACCTCGATGAGCTTTTTGCGGTAGGAAGGGGTCATGAGCAGGCACGCAGCAGGGCTGGAAGGGCGGTGATGACCTCAATGCCGCCCACCGCGCAGTCTTCATCGTTGGTCAGGAGTTTCCAGCCATGGTGGCGGCAGGATTCTACGAGCACGGCATCATTGAAGTCGAGCGTGCCGGATTGGGTTTCGGTGAGGATGTCGTCGAGGTTCAGGCTTTTGAGCGGTGTGTCCTCAACGCGTGCTTTTTGGGTGATCTGCCTGACCTCGGCGATGGCGTCTTCAGCGAGACCTTTGAAGTAGCTGGATTTTCTGAACTGCTTGAAGTCGCGGTATTGCTGCCGCCAGCCGCCATCAAACTCGAGCCGGAAGTAACGGTTCAGATACTCGCTGAGAACCAGCGCGTCGGTGACAGGCTGAGCTTTGGCCTCCAGGAGACGCTTGTAGATGTCCGTGTAGTCCACGGCCCAGCCGGATGACTGTCCGCCAGCCGGAGGATGGAGGAAGAGCCAGACATTGGCATCAATGAAGATGGCCTCGCCTTCCTGAAAGCGGTAGGTGGCGGCATTGTGGGCTTTATTCTTCGTCATCCCCCACCTCCCCCTTCCAAGCAGCGTCATAGGCGGGTTTGTTGGCGAAGTAGCGCTTGGCGTTTTCCACCACACGCTTGAGCGTTGCCAAGTCTTCCTGGCTCATGTCCTGAACGGAGAGCAACTCACGGATGCTGGCCTCGCTGAATTTGCCGTAAAGCTGGCCTACCGCCGCGTTCAGGAAAGCTGAAATCAGTGTCTCAACACCTTGGAATGACAGAATAACCGGACGGCCCTTTTCCATCAGGGGGGCGATCTTGTCATAGACCTTTTGGCCATCGGCGGCAGACACGCAGAGGGAACCTCCGACAATGGCAGTGACTTTGGCTAGGAGGGGTTCATCCATGGGGGCGGCGCTTGTTGATTTCAGAAAATATCGTCGGGTGAGATTTCTTCCGCCAGCTCATACGTGGCGCTGTCACCCGTATTGATTTCGATATTGATGACAGTGCCAGGGAGGTCGGCGGCCATCTTTGTACACGACTCGACGCCGTTTGCAAACTCGTAGAATCCCATGCGGGAGACGATCTGGATGCAGCCCCGGTTTTTGAGGGTGAAATCCTTCAAGAACTTCAGCCCCAATCCGCCAGGGTGAGGCCCTGTCTTCGTGGAGTGCCCTTCCTCCACGGCCCAAGTGATGGCAGCCACGGAAGAAAGCCGTGGGTGGTTCAAGTGACGGCGCACATTCTGACGGATGCCGATGCCGGCATCGGCGATGGTGATGTCCAGCTTCTGCTTGTTCGGGAAGAACTGGCCGCAGACGCAGACGCCGATCTCGGAGCGGGAGTGAATGACGGCATTCTCGAACACCTCGTAGAGCTTGCGCTTGAAGACGGCCCCGAAACCTTCTGTCATGGAGGGGATGCCCTTCCCCCGAAGGTGTTTTTTGATAAAGCCCTCAAACCGGGTGCTGTCCGCCAACTGAATGCGGCGGTAGGGGATAGTCGTCTGGTTGCTGTCCTCCAAAGGCTCGTAACCGTAGTTCTTTAGAAAGTCGTTCTTGCGCAGAATGATCTCGATGAAATCCGGCACATTGACGATCCCCACGGTATTGAAATCTGACTCGATGGCATTCAACACAGCGCCCAGAGGAGCGGCCATGTTGGCAGCAAAGAAGCCACACCGGGAAAAATCCAGCTCAAGCTCGTCGCCGATCAATGGCTTGGCCTCCTGCGCCAAGGCCGCCAGAGCTTCATAGCCGGACTTGTCGTTCTGAATGGATGGTAAGTAGTAAATCATGCCGGAGGGCAGCCTTTGGCGAGGAGTTCGCTAAAATCGTAGTTCACGCTCGTCACGCCGAAATCCGGCTCTCGCTGGAACGGCCTCCTGACGTAGTGAACGCGGTGCTGATCGTCAGGCAGGAACTCGACGATGGCGAGGATGAAGTCGTCGGGCTTGTTCAAAGAGTAGAGAATTTCATTCCGCGTGACGGTGATGGTGGCGGCACCGGTGATGCGGCCTTTGACCTCCAAGAAACGGAGACGGCCTGTGCCGGGGATGCGGGACTCGATGTCGTAGCCGAGCTTTTCCAACTCGCGATCCACTGGCTCGAAACCGAGCGAGCGCTCAATGTCCATGATGACCTTCCGTGCATGGGCAGCAGCAGCCTGAGTGTCGGGGGATTGGGTGAAGACGGGCGCAGATGAGCGACCCGCTACGTTGTCCAAAAGTCCCTGGGGAATGACCAGCAGGCCACCAAGCACGACGGGCGGCAGTGGGGAGAGCTGGGCTTCGAGCGCCAGCTCCTCCATGCGTTTCTCCAATCGGCCCTGGAGAATATCGGCGCGCTTGCGGGCTTCGTTGGAGTTTAGGCGGGCATTAGCTTTACCTGCCTGCTCCTGAAGTCGGAGTTCCTCGGCGCGGTGGTCCCAGTAGTTGATCTCCTTTGTCAGTCGCTCTTTAACAGCAGCCTTCGTCTTGGCGATGAGTTCAAGGCGGCGCTTTTTCACCTCTTCCAGATGCTCGGGAACCACGGTCCCGATGGCGTGATTGCGGGCCCTGTCCTCCAGGCCGGTGGAAATCCAACCGCACTCAGGGCGGGCGAGCAAGGCATCGACGGAAGGCTCATCGTCCCTCAACGGACGGTAGTCCAAATACGGGGCGTAGTGCAGGTGGCGGGCATTTCCTGCCGAGTCGATCTCCACATTGAGCATCTGGCGGGAAACTACACGCCGCTCACCGGAGCGGGTGATGCCTGCGTCCTGAATGGTGTGCTCCAAATAGAATAGCACACGAGGCTGATCACTGGCGTCATTTTCATCCACAAGGATAGCTCCACGGCGTAGCAGATCGCGGTGCCGCTCCAACACGAGATCGAGCGCCGAGTCGAGCAACGGATGCCCCGGACAAACGAAGGCTGCGAGCGGCTGGCCCTGCGGTTGGATGAGACTTTTCTCAAAGACAATGCGCTCATAGCGAGTGAGCACCGGCTCACCGAGGCCGATGAGACGATCCCGATTCCGAATCGGTGCGGGGACATGAGATACCTCGTAACGGCGAGCCTCACGCAACCTCGCCGTGCCGCCGAGCATGCGGAAAGCTTCGAGGAAGAAGGACTCGATGTAATGCGGCTGGAGTCGCCGGGCATCGGCACGCTCCATGTCTTCGCGAATGCGATACACGCGGCTGGCGTCCATGGCATCGTGCGCCAGTGCCCGCTCTTCCAACATATCTTGAATGCGGGATTGGTCGAAGGCGTTTGCGACGACATTGGTGAGACGAGCACGAACGTCTGGCATCTCGCCATAGCGGATGGCCTCAATGAGGAGTTCACGCAGCGGGCGGCCCTCGAACTGAACTTTCCCCAACACATCGAAGACCTGACCACCGAGGGATTTGCGGGCCTCATCGAGCTTGTCGAGCAAGGTGCGATAAACTTCACCTTCGCGGGTTTCATCAGCGATGAGGTTCCAAAGATGGCAGACCTCCGTCTGGCCGATGCGGTGAATGCGGCCAAAGCGCTGTTCGAGGCGGTTGGGGTTCCACGGCAAGTCGTAGTTCACCATGAGGTGAGCACGTTGAAGATTGATGCCTTCGCCCGCCGCATCCGTGGCGATCAAGACTTTCACTTCAGGATCATGGCGGAATGCCTCCTGAACTTTGAGCCGCTCCTCACGACCGACACCGCCATGGATGGCGACGACGGCATTCTTATCGCCCAGCATGGTGCTGATGCGGTCCTGAAGGTAGTTCAACGTGTCCCGGTGCTCGGAGAAGATGACGAGCTTTTGCTTCGGTGATTTGTCGCCCGGCTTTGCGCCATAGGCCGGCGTGTCTTCGCAAAGTCGGCTCGCGAAAGCTGCTGGCGTGAAGATTTCACCAAGCAAGTGGGAGAGTTCGCTCCACTTCCGGTCTTCACCGCTTCGGCGGACCTGCAAGGCGAGGGATTCCAGGTGCTTCAGGATTTCGATCTCCGCCTTGAACTCCATGATCGTGCCTGCGGCAGTCGCTTGATCCAAGACCTGCTCCTCAGTGGCCTCGACTTCGGAGTCGGGCGCATCATCAAGGTCATCCAGATCGTCCTCATCCAGCGTCGGGCCGGACTCAAGATCGCGAGCTGAGAGCGCAGCGCCGCGTTGCAGGAGTTCTAATTCCCGGAGTCTCGACTCCAGGCGCTCACGACGGCGGCGGAGAGACTGATAAATGGCCTCAGGCGAGGACGCGAGGCGACGCTGAAGAATGGTGAGGGCAAAGCCCACCGTGCCAGAACGCTTGTTGTTCTGGAGAGCCTCCGCGCGGTTGAACTCCTGGCGAACGTAGTTGGTTACTTCTTTGTAGAGATTGGCTTCTGCCGGAGACAGCTTGTAAGGCACGGTGTAAGCCCGGCGCTCTGGGAACAGCGGTGTGGCATCGAACTTCAGCAGTTGTTCCTTCACCATGCGGCGCATGAGATCGGAAACATCCTGGGCGTGAACGCCATCACGGAAGCGTCCTTCAAAGCGGTCTCCATCCAGCAGCGACATGAAGAGCTGGAAGTCGTCCTCCTTGCCATTGTGCGGAGTTGCCGTCATCAGCAAAAAGTGCCGCGTTAATGTGGAGAGAAGCTGACCGAGCTTGTGCCGCTTCGTGTATTTGATCTCGCCGCCGAAATGTGTAGCGGACATCTTGTGCGCTTCGTCGCACACGATCAAATCCCAGCGGCAATCCGGCGCAGAGAGTTTGGCCTGCACATCTTCATTGCGGCTCAGCTTGTCGAGACGCGCAATGACAAGGTTGTTCTCCATGAACCAGTTGCCCGTGCGTGCCGCCTCCAGTTTGTCATTCGTCAGGATGTCGAAGGGCAGATGAAAGCGCCGATAAAGCTCGTCCTGCCACTGCTCAGCCAAGCTGCCAGGGCACACGATGAGGCAGCGCTGAAGATCGCCACGAGCGACCAGTTCCTTGATCAGCAGCCCCGCCATGATCGTCTTGCCCGCCCCTGGATCATCTGCCAGCAAGAAGCGCAACGGCTGACGCGGCAGCATGGCCTCATAAACCGCCGTGATCTGGTGCGGCAAAGGCTCCACGATGGAAGAATGGACCGCCAACACCGGATCAAACAAATGAGCCAGCCGAATACGGTGCGCTTCAGACACGAGCCGGAACAGCGCGCCATCGCCGTCGAAACTCCAAGGTCGCCCTGCCTGCACCACTTCAAGCCGTGGCTCGTCGTGACGGTAGAGCAGCTCATTGGCGACTTTCCCCGCCGGGTTTTTGTAGGTCAATTCCAATGCCTCGGAACCAAACCAAGTAACCTGCACGACTGTTGCAAGGCAGTCCGGGAGGATTCCACGCACAATGGTGTTGGGTTTGAGGTCTTCGAGGCGCATCTTACGTTCGTAAAGCAGCTTGCCGAAAAAAACCATTGCCAAAACGGCCTTCGTTTCCGAAGGCCGCTTGGGGTTCGAAGGAATATGGCGGGAGTCGATTTACTTCGGCGTGGCAGGTGTGTCTCCATTGCTGCTTGCTTTCTTGCCGCGCTTCGGATCGCGCTCGACGCGGCTGGCGCGTTCCCAGGCGTGGAGTTTTTCGGGGCTGGTTTCGTATTTGTTGCCCATGATGGGGTCGAGGATGTCCACTTCCTTGCTGATGGCGGCGAGCTGGGTGGTGATGGTGGCGGTATCTTCGGTGCCTTCCTGGACTTCGGTGGCGTTGCGCCGGTTGATCTCGTCCAGGGCATCATGGTCGTGCCGGAGGTTGGTGACGAAGTTGGCGTTGATTTCGAGCTTCAGGAAGCGGGCGCGCAGGGCGGCCTTGGCGGCTTTTTGCTCCGGGCTGTCGCCGCCTTCGGCGACGGGGGCGTTGTTGTCCTCCAGGAGCTTCAGCAGGCTGTCCGCGTAGGTCTTGATGTCTTTCTCAACACGATCAGGCACGCTGTTGTAGGGAACCGCAAAGCCGGTATCGCCATCACGCAATTCGATGGCTCGGGCGGTGGCGGAGATGCGCTTGAAGTCGAGCAGGAGGGCATCAAGCACGCTGGCCTTCGTCACGCGGTTGGGGTTCTGCCCGGCGCGTGCGGCGACAACGAGCGCGACGCTGTCGGTGATTTTTTTGACGTGCTCATGCACGACGCTGGTGGGCGCGAAGTCCGCGCTGTTGTTTTGGAAGAAAGTGAGCACGTTTTGGGCGCGCTCCAGGCGGCGGTTGTCTCGGTCGTTCATAGGTTGGGTGTTGGATGAGGTTTCCGGGGGTTAAGCGTAAATTACCATAACTAGGCGCGGCCTTTCCAGTGTATTTTTGACGCTTGGCGGCACTGCGTGGACCGGGTTGGGTTTTCATAGTAGGTAACGGAGGGGGCGCAGGGTGGAATCCGGCTGCTCTGCTGTCTTCGTTAGCTCCTGCTTCGCGTTTTGGGCCTGGAAGCCTTGTATTTGGCTGGTGTTCGCACTTTTGAGAGACCTGGGCGCACTTGGTCTGAAGCTGATGCGCACCTAATCGGAGAGTGGCGCGGACATAGTCTGAGGGTGGCTCGCACCTAGTCTGAGGCCGACACACACATGGTCCGAGGGCAACGCGGAGATACACTAACAGCACCTCGCAAATAGTCGGACAGTGCCACGCAGCCACTCGGAGGCTGGGCGCATCAGAGCGGAGACTCGCAGGAAGATAGGCGGAGGGTTCCTGACACTTGGTCTGAGCGTGGGGCGTACAGGGTTCGGCGGTGGCTCACATCTACTCCGAGAGTGCTCCGAACATGGTCGGAAACCGGCAAGGACATGACCTGAGCGGGGATTAAATCCTGCCCGTGAGGCTCGTGGAAGCGGACGAGCGATGCGCGAGGTCAGATTGAGTTCTGCGGGTCTGGAGCTTTAAGACACCATGCATCCTCTGCGGTCTCACTGTAACCGGGCAGATAGACATTAGGTGTGGTGGGCGGTTCGTGGTGATGGCAACGGCTTCTGAATTGGAGAGCCCCAAGCTGAAGCAAGGTGTGATCTTCCTCATGCTGAAGTCACACCAAACGGTTTCAGCCTTGCACCCACTCCACAAGGTAAGGCCAACTAAAGTGGCGAATCGACCTCGATCTCATTCCGCAATGAATTGCACTGCATCAATGATGACATGACCGGTGGTTCCTTGGTTGGTGATCTGGACAAAGCCTGATTTACCGGCCTCAAAGCGGAAGCTGCCGAGCGGGTGTAGGTTGTTTTTGCCGCCTGGCTTCTTCTGCTGGTTCACGACCACCACGGTATCACCCTCCGCATGATGGATGGTCACAGGGACGTTGTCTGCACGGTTTGCCAGAGCACCGTAGCTTACAGCCACGCTGTATTTGCCCGCTTTGGGCAGGGCAGGGGAGAACTTGGCTTTCTGCTCACCTTTCATAGAGTCACCATCATGGCGATAGCCGCGCTCGACAAAGCCGCCGGTGGTGTGGCCTTCGGACTCGAAGCCGCTAAGTTCGGCTTCGCTGTCATCGACGATGATGCCTGGTAGGTCGGTCTTTTTGATGGAGTGGACGGCGGGTGCCGGTGGGGACTCGAAGTCGAGCATCTGGCCGTCTTTGAGCATTTGCTCCTTGAGCTTCGTGTAGTCGATGTCCTGCACGGTGGTGCCTTGCTCGATGGCATGGACGGCGGCTGTGGCGGCGCTTTGGCCGAGAACCATGAAGACGGGCTCCATGCGGATGCTACCGTAGGCGATGTGGCTGGCGCTGAGGCAGACGGGCACGAGCAGATTGGTGCATTCCGCAGATTTCGGGCGGATGCTGCGATAACTCACGGGGTAGGGGCGGCTGCCGACCTGGACGTCGCCTTCATTGCGGACAAAGCCTTCTTTGGTGACGAAGCGCTGGATGTTGTGGGAATCCATGTTGTAGGCACCCATGCCGACGCTGTCTTCCACGATTTCGAGGCGCTTGCAGTTCTTCTCCGTCATGACGTAGTCGCCGATCATGCGGCGTGCCTCGCGGATGTAGAGCTGACGCGGCCAGTTGTTGTTGTCGAGGAACTCATCTTTGGCCAAGCCGAGTTTCTGGAAGGCGGCGCGGATCTTTTCCGGCACGCGGGGATGGTGGGCGTAGGTCCACATCAGGCCTTTTTGCCAGTCTTCATGGGCTTGCCAAATCTTCGCGCGGGTGGCGTAATCGGCCTCGGGGTAGTCCCAGTTTTGGCCGATGAAGTCGGTGCTCACGGCGAAGTTGTTGTTCGTGTCCGTCTTGCGGTTCGGCATCCAGCTCGGTGCCCAGGAGATGCGCATGTCGCCAGCTTCGACATTCCGAAGCGCCAGTTCAAACCAGCGCTCGTCGTAGTTTGCGGGCTTTTCCCAGGCGCGGCGGTTCTCTGGCACATCGGTGGTGCACATGCGGAAGTTGTAGGCCTGCACTTTCTTGTCGCCGCTGAATTCGACGCCAGGGTCTTTTTCGATGCCGGGAAGCAGTCCACTGGTGGGATCGCCGGGCTTCACATAGGGATCGACATTTTTGACGAACTGGTGGTGGATGGTGTGAGCCACCTGCACGCCATTGATCTGCTCACCATAGACACTGTTGGCCTCGCGCCCGACATGGTAGCTCACGCCTGCCTTTGCCATGAGATCGCCCTCATAAGTGGCATCGATGAACATCGGACCGGTAAACTCTCGCCCGCTCTCCATGACGATCTTCGTGATCTTTGCGCCCTCTTTGACGACTCCCTTCTTTAAGTCCAGCCGCTCGCCGAAGACGATGGTCACTTTGTCGCCCGCTGCTTTCAGCATCGCGTCATAGATCTCTGTGGCCGCGTGAGGCTCGAAGGTCCACATGGTTGTCTCAGCGGCGGAGTTGCCATGAGGTTTTTTGGCGAAGTAGTCTTCGCGGGTCTGATGCTGCCACTTCGCGGGGTCGCTGTAGTAGCGGTGGACGTTGGCGTAAAACTCACGCGACATGCCACCGATGGCTTTTTTGTTCCCGATGTCCGTGGCTCCGAGACCGCCAGTGGTGAGGCCGCCTAGAAACTTCGTAGGTTCGATGAGGATAGCCGTTTTTCCAAGCCGTGCGGTCTGGATGGCCGCCGTGATGCCGCCTGAGGTGCCGCCATAAATGACGACATCCGCGGAGTCAGCCGCCAGGAGCAGGCTGGGGACGGAGAGAATGAAAAAGCAGGCTTGGCGGAAAAGGGAGGGCTTCATGGGCGAGGAACAACCGCTGCATGAAGCCTTGGTCTTTCATCAACGCCAAGCACGAAAGTGGACCACCGATCCTCAGGCGGTCTTTTTGGCCTTCTTTGCAGGCGCTTTCTTGGCGGGAGGGGCGGGCGCGGTCACGGCTTTTTTTGCGGCAGGCTTTTTGGCCTTGGCTACGGGAGCCGGAATCGTCTGGCTGGCCACCC
>JAGKWZ010000369.1 GCA_021151605.1 Verrucomicrobiaceae bacterium | reverse complement strand
GTCCACCAGCTTGGCATAGGCTTTGTCGGATTTGTCGGCCAAAAAGGCATCCACCTCAGCCGGTGTGGGCGGCAGGCCGGTCAGATCGAGAGACACACGGCGGATGAGCGTGGTGGCATCAGCCAGTGGCGAAGGTTTTAAGCTCTCTTTGGCGAGCCGGTCCTGAATGAAGCGGTCGATGCTGCCCCCGGGGATGGCTTTCGGCGGCTCGAAGGACCAGTGGCGCTCATACTTGGCCCCCTGTTCGATCCATGTTTTTAAAATCTCGCGCTGCTTCGCGGTGAGCGGCGGCTTGTGAGACTTCGGCGGCGGCATGATCTCATCTTTGTCCTCGCTGATGATGCGCTGCCAGATGTCGGATTTCAGCACATCGCCGGGCACGATGCCGCGCGCACCATCGCGGTCCTGCGTAGCGCCGTCGAAGGTATCGAGGCGCAGGTCTGCTTCCCGGTGCTTCGGATCGAAGCCATGACAGGCATAGCAGTTCTCCGACAAAATGGGCCGCACATCGCGGTTGAACTCCACCTTGCCGACACGCGTGGAGTCAGCGGCATTTAAGGAGGTGAAGGCAAGCGCCAGGAAGCTGGGGAGGGAGTATTTCATTGCAGATGGCCGCGACCGAGTTCGCGGATGTTTCTTTCTACGTCAGAACGTGCACTGCATTTCACCGAGAAGCCTGTGCAAAGGGATCACAGCTCGGCTTTCATCGCCGCGAGCAGGTCGGAATACTGATCAAATCCCTGGAACTGCGGGAACTGGGCGCGGATGCTTTCGGGAGCATGGAAAAAGAATCCGCAGTGGGCCTCGCCCAGCATCGTGGTGTCATTAAAGGAATCCCCGGCGGCGATGACCTTGTAGTTCAGCTCCTTGAAGGCAGCCACGGCCTTCTGCTTCTGATTCGGCTGGCGCAGCTTGTAGTTCACGATGCGCCCCGAGCTGTCCGTTTCGAGGTGATGACAAAAGATCGTGGGCCAAGCGAGCTGACGCATGAGCGGCTGGGCAAACTCTTCAAAGGTATCGCTCAGGATGATGACCTGGGTGATGGAGCGCAGTTCGTCGAGGAAGGCCTTCGCGCCATCCATGGGTGCCAGCGTGCCGATGACATCCTGGATGTCTGGCAGCTTGAGACCATGCTGGTCCAGGATGGCCAGCCGACCCTTCATGAGCACATCGTAGTCGGGCTCGTCACGGGTGGTGCGGCGCAGTTCGGGGATGCCGGTCTTTTCGGCAAAGGCGATCCAAATTTCAGGCACGAGAACGCCTTCGAGGTCCAGGGTGACGATGGTTTGCTGCATGGGGCCGTTCCCCTAGCGTGAACGGCTGCCGATGCAACTTCCGCGAGAGCCTCGATCCAGAAGATGCAGCTTCAGCGGAAGAGCGCGCCGAGCTTTTTCCCAAGCAAGAGGCTGGCACCGGCGATGGTGACGGTGAGGAAGATCATGGCCCAGACGCCGAGGGCGGAGGCAAGCTGGGGGCCATTCCCCAGGGAAAGGATGAGGGAGTAGATGGCCTTGGTGATGGGAAAATGAGATGCCTGCTGGGCGAGGATCATGGAGTCGCTCACCTCCAGCATGGCGAAGGCAAATGCGAGCAGGCCACCGGCGACGAGGTTCGGGGCGACGAGTGGCAGGGTGATGCGCCAGAGGGCTCGCTCAGGGGTGGCACCGAGGTTTTGAGCGGCCTCCTCCAAGGCCGGGCTGACCTGCTGGAAACCGGCGCTCGCGGAACGGACGACGTAAGGGAGGCGGCGCACAGCATAGGCGATGACGAGGATGAGCAGTGGGTCATCGCCGAGAATGAGCCAGTCGAAGGGCTGGCCGGGGCGGGTCATGGCCAGGTAGCCGAAGGCGATGACGATGCCAGGGACGGCGAGCGGCAGCATGGCCATCATGTCGAGGACTTGGCGGCCCCAGATCCGGGTGCGGACATTCACATAGGCGACTCCGATGCCCAGGAAGAGGGCGATGACGAGGGCGAGACCGGAGTATTTCAGGCTGTTCGAGATGGAGCTGAGCGTGAGTTCGTGACCGAGGGCGGCTTGGTAGTGGTCGAGCGTGAAGCTGTGGGGGAGGATGGAGCCGTACCAGTCCGTGGAAAAGCTGAGCAGCACGACGCCGAGGTGGGGGATGACGGCCAGGAAGGTGACGAGACTAAAGAAAGCAGTGCAGCCGAGGCCGAGGACCAGGGGCAGCCGGATGGTCTCGCGGGCCATGGTGGCACGCCCACCGCCCGTGCCAGAGGCTCGGCCAAAGAGGGTTTTGCTCAGCAGATAAATGAGGGTGCTGAAGGTGAGCATGACGACGACCAGGGCGTAGGGGAAGGGATTCTCGCTGAGGTCATTGAGAGAGCGGAAGATCTGCACGGCAGTCACACGCTCGAAGTCGAACACGAGCGGCACGCCGAGTTCGGTGAAGGCCCAGATGAAGACGATGGTTCCGCCGGCGAAGATGCCGGGCATGACGAGTGGCAGGGTGACGCGCCACAGCCGCTTCCAGGGCGGGCAGCCCAGGGTGGCGGCGGCTTCTTCCAGGGCTGGGTCCAGGTTCGCCAGAGTGGCGGCCACATTGAGATAAAGGATGGGGTAGAGGTGGAGGACCTCCATGATCACGATGCCAAACATCTGGCCCTCGGCGAACCAGTCGATGGGATGATCCGGGTTCATCAGGCCAAAATGCACGAGGAGGCTGTTCAGCGCGCCCATCTGGCCGAGCATGGCCTTGATGCCGATGGCTCCGACAAAGGGCGGCAGGACCATGGGGGTCAGGACGAGGCTGTTGAGGATCGTTTTCCCGGGGAAGTCAAAACGAACGAACAGGAAGGCGAGCGGGAGTGAGACGAGGAGACAGCCGAGCGTGGTCCAGATGGCGATGAGGAAGGAATTCAGCAGCCCCTCGCGGTAGAGCTGGTTTTGAAAGACCTCGAAGACGAAGTCGAAGGTAAACTGATGATCCGGGGTCTCGAAGGCCGTGCGCACAGCCGTCCAGATCGGGAAGGCAAAGAAGCAGCCGAAGAAGGCGGCCATCACCAGGAAGATGATCAGGGAGAGCGTGCGTGACATGGGCTGGAGTTTGTCAGCAGGAATGAGTACAAGGCAAACACCGAATGCGCCGGGCGGAGTCTTCGAGCAAACCCAATGTCAAGACGCCTAGACACACATGTCCAAAGGCAGGTCCGCAATATCACGCAGGCGTTTGCCTTCGACCAAGGTGCGAAGCATTTCGTAGGCGTCAGGATAGGCTTCCTTTGTCACAACACGAATCAGTTCTGGCAAAGCAAAATGATAGACACAATCGAGGTCGCTAGTTCCCAGTGCTAACGATGCAATTCGCCCCGGCAAAGGCTCTGCGGTAATTGACACGATATGAGGCACCCGCCCCTTGCGGTTGCGGATGAGATTTAGCGCCTCCGAGCGGGCATTTTGAGCCCGATCACTCCGAAGAGTCCATTTACAGGAAACAATAGCATGAATGAGCAACTGAGAGCCACTTGATTTGCGGAGTGGAGAGCGAACTGCCGTTTCCGAGTCCACCAATGACTTGGGGCGGTTATATCGAACTTAGTTTACGGAAAAGCTCTCCACTGAGCTGTCCTATTCGATCTTGCGCAAAATCCTGACACTCGCGGTACAGCGTTTCAACGTCACGGCGAATCATCTCCCTAAGGCTTGCAGATCTCGACATGAAGCTGGGAAAATTGCTTTGAAACAACATGATCCGCTCTGACGCTAATTTCAATTCCGTCACTCGTTCGCTATCATCTGGCCATATGCTACGCCAGTATCGACAACTGTTGCATGCTGGACCGCAGCGAAAGCTATCATGTGACAAGAACGAACCCCACCCTGTATCAGCAAGCACCAGTTGCTCTACCTGATCATCGCGGCGTTTTTCCCGATTACACTCTTTGCATGCCAAAACCACGTTACCAGGGATGTGGAGGCCTAGCCGGACTCTATTCATTCCTTCCAAATGCTCGACGGCCATGCGATCCTTCTCCAGAACGCACCCACAAAACGCACACCGTGTTCCAAAAACCTGCTCAACATGATTTGCATAAGCCAAATCATTGACCTTGAGGTTCAGTTCCGAAGCTAGTCGTCTGCTAACCTCATGCAGAAACATACTGACGAGCTTGTTGGCGACATCCGACTTCGCCCGCGAGGTGGCTTTCTTGAGACAACTCTGAACACTTACAAGAGAGGTGCTCATGGTCGTAAACCAGACTTTTTCTTTGAACTATCAGATAGTTCTGTCAGGCCAAGTAGCCATAGGACATCAACTCCGAGGGCCGTAGCAAAGGCCACGACTTCGTAGTCGTATACACAACGCTGGCCGATTTCGATTTTGGCAATCGTAACCCGATCCAAGGCCACACCAACGACCGCAAGTCGGCCTGCAAGCTGGTCTTGCGTGAGCTGGTCAGGATGTTCTGAGCGAGCTTTGCAAACTCGCGCACCAATCAGATTGCGGTTTGGGCGAGCATTGGCTCTTGTTCTTGCTGGCATACGGCTCGCACATACCAAGCGAAGAAGGCATTTGTGTTCTCTTGGAGAACAAAATCAGAGGACACTTGCTAAACTACGGGGTGATAGCTGCCTGAACTCAGCAAAAAGGCTCGCGCTTTCTCAAAACTTTCCATTTGAAATGTCTCACGCTGATTCCCCCAGACTTCACCACTGGTTTCGATTTGCTCGTAGTTCGAAAACCGCTCGGTTACTCCCCCTGCCTCTTCAATCTCTACCATAATTGCCGTAAAGTCACTGTCCTCGATCTCTCGGTAGTGAAAGTGAAGATTTACCATGACATTCAATGTGTGTTTGAGTTGCAGCGAGTCTCTAGATTCTAGATGCTTTGCTCATCTGGATGTCTTGATAAATGACATTCCACTGAGGCCGATTATGCCGAAGCGTTTCACAGAACCTGGACTCATATTCTACCACTCCCACATGCTCGAATCCGGCCGCCTCAAGACCAAGGGCCTGTCCGCCGCCTCCGGCACATAATTCTAACGATGTGAAACTCATTAGGCTGAGAGTCTGTAGTGAACCGTTGGCGTCAACAGATTCCTTTGCAGCCGCCTCATCGACATCACTGCCAGCGGGCAGCAGACGCACCGCACAGAAGTCGATACTGACGCCTTCATCGCCGAAGTGAAAAACTTCAGCCAGCCAAATGCACGCTCAGCACGGGTGTCTGTAAAAAAATTGAGATCATGAGAAAATAAATCTTGTCTCCAACATCGGTTTTCTAATAGCCTTATTTGCATGTCTGCCGCGCTCCAACCTGTGCTGCACTCATGCCGCCGACTTTCCACGAGGAGAGATTGCAAGACGGCAGTCGGAATCCGTACTCTCGATGCTGGAGCCAGTGCCAGTGAAAGCGGGGGAGCTGCCGCTAGGGCTGGGGAAAATCCCTCTGTGACGGGTGAGTCTGAGGCGGGT
>JAGKWZ010000368.1 GCA_021151605.1 Verrucomicrobiaceae bacterium | reverse complement strand
GAGCTGGGGCTGGAGCCGGAGTCGCGCTGGTCTTGGGGGCGTTGGCATCGTCTTGAGCGCCGCCGCCCTCAGGTCTTGGGAAACCACCAGGGAATCCGCCAGGAGCACCTGGGCCGCCGGGGCCACCAGGACCGCCTGCGCCTGCGGGAGGACCTGCGGGCTTGCCACCAGGGAAGGCGGTTTTGAATTTACCCTTCAGCATGACGGCGAGCGTCTGACGCTTGCCGGTGGCGTTGAAGGTGCTGACAGGTTCGCGGATGTATTTCTCGGCAGTGGTGCTGTCGATGAGGTCGCTGGCTTCCGAGGAGGAGGCCAAGGTGGTCGCGGTGATGCCGTCCTTGGCGGTGATGTCCAGGGCACCGGACATCATGAAGATCAGGCTCTGGAGATCCGAGGTGACGCGCTCCTTCTTGTTCAGAGCTTCATTCGGCAGGCGCAGGGCCACCGGCGTCTGGCGTCCCATGAGCTGGGAGCGGTAGTTCACGTCGGCGACGATGTCAGCCTTGTTGTAGGTGACGCCCCAGGCTTTGAAGAGATTGGGCAGATCCGAGGTCGGATTGATGACTCCACCGGGCTGGCCGGTCATCGGGTTCTGCTGCTGGCTGTACACGCGCTGGGCGACGAGGCACTGCGGATCGACGAGGGCGAGCACCTGGCCGCCCTTCATCAAATACTGGTCGATGGCGTATTCGGCCTGCTCGGTGATGTCGGCAGGATGCACGACGACGAGGACGTTCACATCGCTGTCGATGGAGGTGGCGCTCATCTGGATGTCACGCACTTCGTAGTCCAGACGCAGGCGCTGGACGAGCACCCAGGGCTGCTGCCCCTGCTGCTTCTGGAAGGGATACATCGGGGAGCCCATGATCGGCATGGAACTCATCACACCGACCACGGTCTTCTTCTCCTTCGAAACCTTCTGGATGGCGCGGGAGATATTGTACTCGAGGGCGGTCTCTTCGCTCGGATTCAGGAAAGGTAGCACTTCCTTCTGCTTCGCGCATTGGATCGCAAGGCCGAGATAGACGTTGTCGCCTTCCTGGTTCACGGGGCCGACGCCTTGCACGTCGTCTTCGCGGGCCTTGTCTTCATCTTCGGTGTTCGGGTTCGGGGAGAGCTTCTCCAGGATCAACTTGCCCTTGGCCGCCTTTTGGAATTCCAGGATGACGTCCTGCACGGTGCGTGCGTGAGTCTTGAGCATGGGTGGCATCACGCGATCTTCCGTGGTGACGTAGTAGCGGATGGTCACAGGCTCGTCCGGGTTGAGACGGTCGAGGATGTTACGCGTGCCGTCAGACAGGGTGTAAAGCCCGTCCTGGGTCACGTCGAAGCGACCATTGAGGAAGCCGAGGCCGCCGACGAGGAAATTCACGGCGATGACGATGGCGATGACTAGCAGGGCCGTGAATCCTGCGGTGCCTTCTTTGCTATTCAGATTCATAAAAGATGTTCTCAGTGCGAGGTTCTCTGTTCAGGGGGATCAGGCGCGCTTCGAGCGCAGGCCGAGATGGGTGATGACGAGTGCCACGACGATGACGGAGACGAAGTAGAGCACGTCGCGTATGACGAAGATGCCTTTGCTCATTTCATAGAAGTGATCCATGAAGCTGAGGTAGCTGACGAAGCGGACGATGCTCTCCACGGAGCCGGGCAGCGAGCGCACCACGGTGTCCACGATGCCGGGGAAGCCGATGAGTGTGAGCAGGATGCAGAGGGCCACGGAGACGATGAAGCAGACGACCTGGCTGCGTGTGTAGGCGCTGGCAGCACTGGTGACGGCGAGACAGCCGAGCGCATAGAGGTAGCTGGCGGTGTAGCCAGTGATCATCGGACCTGGATCGGGATCGCCCAGCCAGGAGACGGTGATGACGATGGAGAAGGTGAGCGCGAGACCGATGGCCCAGACCAGCGCAGCGGCGACGAATTTGCCAATGATCGCATGCCAGGGGGAGAGCGGCATGGTCATGAGCAGCTCGATGGTGCCCAGGCGATGTTCCTCAGACCACATTCTCATGCCCACGGCGGGCGCGAGCACGATGTAGATCCAGGGATGCCAAAAGAAGAAGCTCTGCGTCAGCGAGGCGTTGTCGCTGTCCAAAAAGCGTCCGAAGAAGAAGGTGAAGCCCATCGTGGCCAGCAGGAAGATGACGACGATGACGTAGAGCACGGGTGAGTTGAAGTAGGAGAGGAACTCCCGCTTGAAGATCGCCTGCGTGATCGCAATGCCAGAATTTTTCATGAGTGAAGGAATGAAGAAGGGGGTTGAACAGGGTTCTTATTTCTCCAGATCGGAGCGGGTGATGGAGCGGAAGACCTCATCGAGCGAGGCGGCACCGGGGACGAGCTTGCGGAGCTGCTCAGGCGTGCCATCGGCCACGACTTTGCCGCGGTCGATGATCATCGCGCGGGAGCAGGCGGCATCCACTTCCTCCAGGATGTGGGTGGAGAAGATGATCGCCTTGTCCTTGCCCATGTTCTTGATGAGCTGACGCACTTCATGCTTCTGGTTCGGGTCCAGACCATCTGTCGGCTCATCAAGGATGAGCACATCCGGGTCATGGATGATGCTTTGGGCAAAGCAGGTGCGGTGACGGTAGCCCTTGGAGAGCGTGTCCACGCTTTGATTGCGCACGCGATGCAGGAAGCAGAGGTCCAGCACGCGATCGATGGCCTTGGATTTGGCAGCACCCGTGATGCCACGCACCTCGGCGCAGAAGCCGAGGAAGCTCGCCACGGTCATGTCCGAGTAGAGCGGGGCATTTTCCGGCAGATAGCCGATGCTACGCTTTGCCTGCTCAGGGTTTTCGAGCATGTCGATGCCGCCGACTTTGATGCTGCCGGCGGTCGGGCGGAAGTAGCCCGTGACCATGCGCATGGAGGTCGATTTACCTGCGCCGTTGGGTCCGAGGAAGCCGAGCACTTCACCTTTATTGACGGTGAAGGACACATTATCCACGGCCACCTTGGCGCCGAATTCTTTTCGGAGGTTTTGCACTTGGATCATACTGTCACTGTCATGGTTGTTGGTTTGAGGGATGGGATGGGAGCGCCGTGTGACACACTGACTCTCCGACGCGTTCAAACGCGCGGGCCGCTGTTATGGTTGCGGGCGCAAAATTTGCAAGTGTGATTTCCAGCTCGCATCCCGCTGAGGTGGAGTCTTACTCCCTTGTGAAAGAAGCCTCACCTTTGGGCGGGTCATCTCGTTTACGCCATGTCCTGATACAGGCACTTCTGGAATCCAGCGAAGGCCTTGCCCACATCGCTGCCGAGGTCGGCCACTCGTCTCGGATATAGTTGTGATAACTCAGCATAGACACTGGAGTGAGTTTCTCCTAATCGAGTTACTCCACGCCGATGCGGCACGGGTCCTTGGGAATTCCTGACCACCTCCACCAAGAGCCCCTACGCGGACAACCGGCCCCTGCTTGTGCCTGGTCGGGCAGAGATGCGGGAATACCGCGCCATTTTATGGAACAAAGGCGTCGCCAGTGGTGACTGGTGCTCGCCTCGCATTAGGGTGTTGAGCAGGCACAGGCGCACGGGCTCGGAGAGCGCGCGGAAGCGGTGGGCGATCATGGCCAACGCATAGCCAGACAGTGCTTTGGGTTTGGTGGATTTCTTGGCAGCCATGACTCAGGTGAAAAGGATGTGAGTTCCTGTGCCCGCTGACTCCTCGTAGAACTGGCCGACGGTGAGCACACCATCCACGCGATCCCACAGGTCCTCCTTCTTCAGCTTGAACATGTCCATCGCCAGTTTGCAGGCGAAAACCTTGCCGCCGGAGTCGGAGATGAGCTCCAAAAACTCCCGCACCGGGGGGATGTCGAGTTTTTCCATCTCCTTGTTCATGAGTTGCGTGGCAAAGGCCGAAACGCCTGGAATCGCGCCCATCACCGTCGGGAATGGAATCGTCATCGGCAGCCCGAGCATCGGCATGGCCATGTTCAAAGCTGAATTGCCGACCGTAGAAACCTTCAGATGATCGAGCGTCTTGTTCACCAGCGCGTTCAGGCCAAAGAAGGTGAAAAACAACGACGCCTCAAAGCCCTCCATGCGTGCGCCATTGGCCATGATCAGCGCGGGATAGATGCCATCCAGCGAGCCTCGGCTGACGATGATGCAGACCTTCTTAACGGGTTGTTTGTCTTCTGGGGTGTTCATAGGTTTGTCGTTGGAGCTAGAGATTTAGATACAGCCGACCGGCTTCGGGATGCCCGCGATTTTGGACGACTTCTTCAGCGGTCCCCCTGGGAACAAATCATAGAGTTCCTTCGTCGTCACAACGCCGCTCTTTCCCATGCTGCGGATGGTCAGCGCCGCACCCTTCGCTTGCTGCTCACGCAGGTAGCGAATGACCTTCATGTGACCGTCCGTCAGCGCTCCAATGCCTTCCTTCACCGCGATGGCGGCGGCGATGGCTTCATTCCATTGGGACGCGTCGATGAGGTAGCCTTCCTCGTTCACGTCGATTTCCGTTCCTGCGATGTTCTTTTTCATAGTGGGTTATGCGTTAACCGGTTTCTTTTTCTGTCGGCTGATGCCAGGCAGCGGCCTAGCTTTGAGCAGCACGTTCCAATACACATGCCGGAAGGCCAGTTTGCCGAGGTGGTTGAGACGGGACTCTTCCAGCAGCTTCATTGGACCAAAGGTGAACGGAAATGGTCCTTCATGCGGCTCATATTCGTAGTTGAAGTCGATGAGCAGTGCCTTGCCGTTGCCAGATTCAATGAAGCAATTCGAGTGACCGTCGAACTCCTCCTTCAATGGCTTGCCCTGGATGTGGAGCACGACGTTATCGGCCAGTGTCTCGCTCTCAAAATGCGCCACAGAGCCTGCTTTCGACGCGGGAACGTTGGTCGAGCTTCTTGGAAGCCTTCGGCTTCGTGAAGGCTCCCGACAGCGGCGTCACATACGTCAGCGTGACCTTGTCGCGGATGCCGCGCTTGCGGAAAAACGTGTCGGCCAGGAAAGTGAACTCTAGCGGCGCCACCGGGCACTTGATCGGCATTTCGTTGATGTGAACGACGACACGGCCACCTGTGAAAGTCATGAGCTTCTCGCGCAGCGCTCGTGCTCCATCAAGCGTGTAGAAATCATACACATTCACCCGCCACTTCGGCCCCAGCATGCCTTCCGTCTCCTCAGGAGCCGTGCGGCAGCCAGTGGCGACGATCAATAGGTCATACTTCAATTCACCCCCATCCTTCAGCGTCACCGCATGGTCCTGCGGCGTGATTTGATCCACCTCCGCCTGCACGAACTCAACTCCGCGCGGTATGAAATCCCGCGTCTTCCGCACGATCTGGCTTTCCTCATACAGGCCAAACGGAAGAAACAGAAAGCCCGGCTGGTAGAGATGTTTCTCCGACCGATCCACCACCGTCATGCTCCACTCAGACGCAGGCAGGCGACGGCGCAGATGGTTTGCCATCATGGTGCCGGCGGTGCCGCCGCCAAGGATCAGTAAATGCTTGCTCATGGTGGTTGAAGGTTGTCTTTGTCAAACTTTTATATGAGCGTATGCGTATATACAAGTTTTAACTATCCTCCAATATTGCCCAATATGAGCCATCACCTCGAATCAGACGAACGCGGCATCATCCTGCCCTGTCCCGCCTGCGGCACTGCCAACCGTATCGTTTACGCCAAAGTCAGCCAGCAGGGCCGCTGCGGGACCTGCAAGGCTGACCTGCCCCTCATCGCTGCACCGGTCGAAATGACCAGCCCCACCGCCTTTGCCGCGCTCATCTCTCATGGCCCGCTGCCCGTCGTCATCGACTTCTGGGCCGCTTGGTGCGGTCCCTGCCAGATGATGGCCCCCGAATTCGCCAAAGCCGCCGCCCAAGCAGCTGGTGAAGCCGTTTTCATCAAAGTGAACACCGACGAGCAGCAGCAAATCGCCGCCCAATTTCGCATCCAAGGCATCCCCGCCTTCGCGCTGATGAAGAACGGCAAAATTACCGCTCAAACGAGCGGCTTCCAGCCTGCGGCACGTTTGCTGGCGTGGATGCGGCAGAGTTGAGCCTTACTTGCGCCGGAACTTCACGAAGTAGTTCTCCTTCAGCAGATCCTTCACCTCATCCACCTTCTCAAAGCCGGCAGCGATCACTTCGGCTTCGAAGACCTCTTGGCCGGCGCGGACGTGGCCCATGATGAAATCGCTCGTCTGGCCAGGAATGCGCTTGAAGTCGATGAGCACCAGCTCGCCGCCGGGTTTGAGGGCTTGGTGAAGTGTGGCGAGCGTGGCCTGCGGATACTCGAAGTGGTGATACACATCGCAGATGAAGGCGAGGTCGATGCTCGCCTCCGGCAGTTCCACGCTGCGCTCGGTGCAGAGGATAGTCTGCACGTTCGAGGCACTCGCTTTGGAAGCGCGGGCTTTGATGTGCTCCAGGAAATTCTTCGCGATCTCGACGGCATAGACCTTGCCGTTGGCTCCGACGGCCTGAGCAAAGTGCAGTGTGAAGAGCCCCGTGCCCGCACCGATGTCCGCCATGGCCATGCCGGGCTTCAAACCGGCCGCAGCGACGATCTTCTCGCGCTGGTGGAAGATCTCGCGGCTCTCGGTTTCGAACTTCTTCGTCCATTCCTCGACGTTGAGCTTCGGATCGAGGAATTTGTCGTTGATGCCTGGCTTCACGCTCGCGTCTTGAGCGAGGGCAAAAGTAGCGATGATGAGGAAAAGAGCAGTGAGGCGTGTTTTCATGGTTGGGCATCCGGTTTCCAAGACATGTAGCCACGGTGGATGTGCTGGATGTTTTTGAAGCCGAGCTCCTTGAGCTTCGCGACCGCCTTGCGACTGCGAAAGCCACCCGCGCAATAGACCAGCACGGGCTTGGCTTTGTCGAGTGTGCTGACCTTCGAATCAAAGGCTTCATCACCGAGGGAAATGTTCACTGCCTTGTGCAAAGCGCCGCCGTCATACTCACCTTTCGACCGCACATCGAGCACCTGCGTCTCGGGATGCTCACGGAGCCAGGCATTCGCTTGATCGGCGTTCAGATTTTCGCACACGCAGCCCGGCGCGGCTTTGAAGAGTCTGCGGTCCCAACCGCCTTCAAACCAATACCAGAGGCCGACGACGGCAGCGATAATGAGAAAGGTCCAGAGCATACGGCGGAAGATCATGAAGGGTTCGACGTGAAAGGCAGATCAAGCCCCGCCGAGCTTCTTCACCTGTTGGGTGAGGCGTTTGAGAAGGTTGCTGCACACATTGTCGCACAGCTCGGTGATGCTCGGATCGGCGATGAAGCAGATGACGGCGAGGCCTTCCTTGCGGCGGCCGACCATCCCGGCATCGACGAGCGACTGCACATGGCGGGAGACATTCGCCTGCGTGAGGCCGGTGGCTTCCACGAGTTCGGAGATGTTCAGCTCGCCGCCTTCTTCGAGGGCGCGGAGGATCTTGAGACGGCTTGGTTCGGCGAGCGTGCGGAACCAAGAGGCGATGAGCGCGAGCGCCTCGTCGGTGACAGGCGGGAGCGCCTTTTTATTTCGTGCGGAGGGCATGATTTCAAAAAGAGTTTTTAGACAGCCACTATATGCGTATAAACTCATACAGTGAGCCATGACTTCACCATAAACCCAGTTTCGTCCACTGAAAATCTGTCCCTCTATCTAAATCACTGGCACAAATGGGAGCTGCGTTTCCATCGTCTGTCTTCATCGCTTTATCGCCACCACCGCGATCGAGTTCAGCGGCGACCGCAGAGTGGGTGCAAGGGAACGCGACGAATGCATAGAGATGCGATTTCATGAAGAGTTCGGAGCACTTCTTCGCCGCACGATGTTTGGGCGACAATGTTAAACCGCTGTGTGCAGGATGAGAGTCGGCGATGTCTTTTCAGAGGCATATCTTTTCTGTAAGCTCACCAACATCGGCGGCTACCTATCTGGAAAGATGACACATCAGGAACAAGAACAGACCTTTCTGCACTGGCAGACCACCCATAGAGGGATTCTCCTCAAAGTGGCCCGGTCTTACGCGGTGGCTCAGGAAGACCAGGAGGATCTGATCCAGCAAATCCTGGTTCAGTTGTGGCATTCGGTTGAGCAATTCAATGGTCAGGCCAAACCATCCACTTGGATCTACCGCGTGGCTCTGAACACGGCGATGGACTGGCAGCGAGGGGAAAGGCGACGCCGCGAACGGGTGGAAAAGCTGGTCTCCATGGATGCCTACTGGCTGGGGCAGACGGGGCCGGAAAACGAGCGGCTGACCTTGCTCTACGAAGCGATCCATCAATTGCCCGCTCATGAGCGCTACCTCGTCTTACTCTACCTGGAAGACCTGCCATACTCGGAGATCGCCGAGATCATCGGCATCAGTGAAAGCAACGTTGGCGTGCGCATCACCCGGGTCCGAAAAAAGCTGACCGATCTCTGCAATGGAGGACAAAAACCATGAACCTCGATGACCTTAAAAACGCCTGGAAGTGCCAGGACGAATCCAGCTACTCTGACATCTGCCCAGACGATCTTTTGAAGCGGCTGCGGACTACACAGAAGGATGAGAGCATCGTTACCGTCTTCGCCGATTTGATCGTCGCAGGCATCCTGCTTTCCTGCACTGCATACTTCATTTTTTCCAATTCCGACATGGAGATCGTCTGGCCACTCTACACAGGCTCGGCTCTCATCCTCGGAGCGGCGGCCTTTAGCCCATGGAGAAATCGTCTGCGGCGAAAGCGGGAAAGGCGGTATGGAGATTCTCTTCGAGACGAACTTCAGAAGCGGAGCGAACAACTCGACGACAAGATCCGCTTCTCCCGCTGGAGTGCCCTGTGGAGTTATTACCTGCCGATCATCACCGGACTCAGCCTGCTATACTGGCAGTTCCATCTCAACGGGCGGATCTCGCTAGACCAATTTCACAGGGCGGTGGTGCTGAAAATTGTCCTTCTGGGACTCCTCGGCTACTTTGCTGGCGGTCTCGGATTGGCGGCGGCTCGCAAAGAAAAGGAAGAAGTGGACGCAAAACTGGCCGCACTCGATTTTGCCGTCACGAACGAAAGCATCCCTGTAGCGCACCGCATGGCCAGGATGCTTCTCGTTGCCAGCATCACGACCCTTTGCGGATACCTAGTGTATGCCATCCTCAACCCGGCACCACGAACCGGTTCACCGGTCGAACCGGCGGCTGCCGGGCGTGCGGCTCGCTTCGCCAAGGTCGCCCCGTTCACTGGCGTGCGCTGGGAGGTAGGTCATGAGCAGCCGCTCGTCCAGGTCGGCGGCCAGTGGCTCCGGCTCACAGCCATTGACGGCATTCCGGTGGAGCATCTCATGCAAACCGCTCGGGAAAGCTTCGGCGACAAAGCCCACAAACGGTTCGCCGAGGATCTGCCCGAGCTTCTAGCCGCCGCAGGGCACCAACCGGGGTGGAAGGTCACCCTGATGCTGGACCGCGGCGACGGCAATGGCCCCGTTCCGTTCACGGAGGAGATGACGGAAGCGAAGCGACAAGAAGCAAGGGACACCAGTTCCGAATCGCCCAAGTAATGCAGCAATTTCGAGAATCTGGTCACACAAAGATTCGGGGCCTTCCGAGGCACGGGTTCAGCAAGGATCGCTGGTACCCTTGAAATGAACCCACAGCACAAGATCGTTCCCTAACCATGCACCGCCTCGCCCTGCCACCCCTTCTTGCTCTTGCTCTCGCTCTTCATCTCCAATCTGTCCCAGCGACCGCCGCCGAGCGCAGTCTCGTCACGGACGAGCCGGTGTTTGCCAAAGGCAGGCCGGAAGGCGCGGAGGAGTATGTGGCAAAGGCGGAGGCCGCTGATGGCCAGCACCTCGCGCTGACGATTCACAAGCTCCAGCAGGGCCTGGACCGCCCGTTTCTCATCTGGGCCATCGGATCGAGCTACACGAACATGCTCGGCAGCGGCGAGTTCTGGCAACGCGAGCTGCCGAAGCGCTTCCCGAAGACGAAGCAGGTCGAGTACCGCAAGATGGTCGGCAATTCCTGCCCGTGGCAGTATCTGCGCGGCTGGGCGCGGCATCTCGTCATCCCCGATCAGCCGGACCTCATCATCACCTACACCATCGGTAACCCGGCCGATTTGGAAAAGCTCCTCATCGAGCTGCGCCGCCACACCACCGCCGACATCCTCGTGCCCAGCATCCACTGGCGCGAGCGCGACATCCCCCTGTGGGGCCAAACGGAAAACGCCGCCGATCAAGACGTGGCCGCTGTGCGTGAGGTCTGCCGTCGGCACGACGTCGAGTTCGTCGAAAACCGCCGCGACTGGGCCGCCTACCTCACCGCGAACAAGCTGCCCGTGCCCGCGCTGCTCAAAGACGCCGTGCATCAGAGCGACTACGGCGCCCACATCATCAACAGCAACATCC
>JAGKWZ010000367.1 GCA_021151605.1 Verrucomicrobiaceae bacterium | reverse complement strand
GCATGGCGGTGAGCACGGCATTTTTGAGCTGAACATCGCCCTCGACCTTGGGATCGGTGCCGTGACTGCCGGTGATGTTCAGATCGCCTTCGAGCAGGCCCGTGAGGCGGAGCTTCCAGTCATCGCTCACGATCTCGCGCAGCGGGATGCCGGTGAGATGGGTGCTCAGTTCCCAGGTTTTGTCTTTCGGGCGGATGTGGCCGCGGGCGGTGATCTCGCTGTCGTCCACCCAGCTCAGCGTGGCATTCGTGAGGTGGAGATCTTCGCGGCTCAACCGTGCGTTGGCGCGGGTGAGGTTAAATTTCATCGGGTGGAGCTGCGAGGGGAGCTGCACGGGAGTCTCGAAGATGCCGCCATCCACCGTGGCCTGCACGGAGGTCTCTCCCTGCTGCCAGGTGCCGAGGCGGAGCTTGGATTCTTTGAGCTGCCAGCCGCCGGGATAGCTGAGCGTGAATGCATCAAAGCGGAGGCCGTCGATGATCGTCTGGTTGGGCAGGTAGCCTTTAAGCCAGGAAGGGACGGAACTTGAGTTTGGGCTTGTGTTCGAAGCTCCGGCTTCGGCTTGTTCTGAGTGGATTTCGGAGGGCGCTGGTGCTGTGAATTTCAGATCCAAAGCATCGGCTCCGCCATTGATGATACGCCATTGACGTTCCCGGAAGGCATTCCAGTCGAGCGCGAGGTGCAGGCTGCTGATCTCAGCATTCAAGCCTCATGACGAGCATGGGAGCCAGCATGAGCGTCACGACAGCAATGACGACGAGCCCGATGAGAGCAAAAAGCCATCGGGGAGACTTGCGGGATCTGCGGGGGGAACGGTTGGCCATGACGTGAGAATGATGATGCCTTTGAGCCTTTCGGCAAATGAAGAGCGGCAGGTTATCACCCAATCATGGATGATTTCTCACAACCTATATCTGGCTAGGACGGCGTCTCGTTGCGACGAAATGGTTTAATGGGAGTTCGGTGCTTCAGCGCTGACTTTGATATGCGGACGCAGGGTTTCCAAGGTCTTGGGGCCAAGTCCCTGAACAGGTAGCAAATCATTCACGGAGTCGAAAGGACGAGCATCGATGATGCGCTGCGCCTTCAGTGGACCAATGTTCGGAAGGGTCTCCAACTCGGATAAAGTCGCGCTATTCAGATCCAGCCTGTGATCGGTTCTTTCCTCGATTTCAGGCAGCGGATGTGTCACACGGGCAAGATCCACATTCATAATCAGAGTGATCGCCAAAATGCACAATGTGACTATCAGAGCGCCATGCCAGGGCTCATGAGATTTGGCTTCTTCTGCAAATGGACCATCGTCCGCTCCAAGATCTGATTGCTGCTGGCGGTCATTCATGAGGCGATGCGGAGCATGAAATTTGCACTGTTGCCAGTGTGAATTCGGCCAGCGTCAGTCATGCCCAAGCTGCTTTTGCGCACCCCATTTTAAGCATCGACACATGCCACGGGATCAGCTTCGATGGAATCCCCATGCGTCTCAGCCTGTTCCTACTTCTCACCAGCCTCCCCCTCATTGCAGTCGCCCAGCCGGAATCGGCCGGCAAAATCAAGGAAGGCCAGCGCAGCCCCATCACCTTCAAGGAAAGCACGCCGATGGCCGGAGCTGCTCAGTTGAGGATGCGCCTGCGTTCATCAGAAACTCCCACGGCACTGGATCTAAGCCGGGAAAGCTTTGAAGTGATCGTCCCAAGATCCTACAAAAAGGAGGTGCCGCATGGCCTCTTCATCTGGATTAGCCCAAACGACAATTGTGCGTTGCCAGCCGATTGGGAAAAGGTGCTGGCGGATCGGAAGCTCATCTTCATCGGTGCCTTGCGCGCAGGTAACGGACGGGAGGTCTTTGGTCGAATGCAGCTGGCCATCACAGCGAATGATCAGATGCGACAACTTTACACGATCGACCCAGCACGAGTTTACGTCAGCGGTCACTCAGGTGGTTCGCGCGTGGCTTCCATGCTTGCCGTCGCTTATGCAGACATGTTTAGCGGAGCGGTCTGCTTCATGGGCGTGAACTTCTTTTTCCCCACTCAGGGAAAGGATGGAAGCACTTATGAAGCTCGTTACATCCCGCATCCGGAGATCGCCACCCTGGCACAGAATGAATCAAGGATCGCTCTGGTGACGGGGAGCAAAGATTTCAATCTGGACAACACCACCGCGATTTATGAGCAAGGCTTCAAGGCGAATGAGTTCAAGCACGTGAAGCTATTTGATATTCCTGGCCAAGGCCACGGCGCGCCTGCGAAAGATTGGCTGGAGAAGACGCTCGATTTCCTGGACGAAGGTAAGAAGTAGTCCCCTGCAGTATCTATCTGCGGCGTTACAACGATGCCCGGATAATCCAGACTCGAATAAAATCTGACGCGCCGCTCTTGGTTTGGAACTCCCATTCACAAAAGCGGGATTCTCCATTCATTACCTGGACAGTGCCACGTACGTTCAGGACGTAATTCCTCACGAGCTGCTTCGCTTCGTGCGACCAACCCAAAGCCTTCCAAATCACCATGTTCACCTTCACCGACAAAGCTGCCGTCACCACCTGCGATGGCGTTTCACGCCGCGATTTCATCACCGCCGGTGCTTTGAGCGCCATCGGCCTCACGATGCCGGGTTTCGCCAAACTGAGAGCAGAGGGCAAAGTGGATGCCAAAAAGAGCAACAAGGCCTGCATCATGATCTTTAACCTCGGTGCGCCGAGCCAGCAGGATCTGTGGGACATGAAGCCGGACGCGCCGAGCGAGATTCGCGGACCGTTCAAACCGATCCGCACGAGGAGCAATGCCTTCGAGATCTCCGAGATCCTGCCGCTGCACGCGAAGATCGCGGACAAATTCAGTCTCGTGCGTTCCTGCTACCACACCGCCGCTGCGGTACATGACACCGGCCATCAGATGATGCAAACGGGCCGCCTTTTCACCGGTGGCGTGAATACCCCGCACGTCGGCAGCGCTCTCGAATTCCTCCAAGGCCGCCGCAGCGATCTACCCGCGCACATCATCCTCCCGGAGTCGATGGGCCCCACGGGTGGCAACATGCCGCATGGCCAGGACGCGGGTTTCCTCGGCAAGGCGTATGATCCTTTTGTACTCAACGCGAATCCGTCGGAAAAAGACTTCAAAGTGCCCGATTTGCTCCCGCCAAAGGAAATCAGCGAGGTGCGAATGGAGCGCCGCCGCGAAATGCGCGAGCTGGTGGACAGCAGCGTGCGGAATTTCGAATATAGCGAGCAGGCGAAGCTCATGGACTCGAATTTCGAGTCCGCCTACCGCATCATGACCAGCACGCAGGCTCGGGAGGCCTTCGACCTGACCAAAGAGCCGCTCAAAGTGCGCGAGCGCTACGGTTTGAACCGCTTCGGCCAGAGCTGCCTGCTCGCCCGTCGTCTCGTGGAGCGCGGCGTGCGTTTCGTCACCGTGAACACCTTCATCACCGTGTTTGGCGAGATCACCTGGGACATCCATGGCTCCAAGCCCTTCACCAGCATCGAAGGCATGCGCGACATCGTCGCGCCAATGTATGACCAGGGCTACAGCGCCCTCATCGAGGACCTCTTCCAACGCGGAATGCTCGACGATACCATGGTCACCTGCCTCGCGGAATTTGGCCGCACGCCAAAGATCAATCCCGCTGGCGGCCGCGACCATTGGCCGAACTGCTGGACCGTGAACTTCGCCGGCGGCGGCGTCAAAGGGGGCGAAGTCATCGGCAAGTCCGACGACATCGGCGGCTACCCCACCGAGCGCCCCGTCGCCCCGAAAGAAATCGTCGCCACCATCTACCAAGCCCTCGGCGTCGATCTCCACACCGAACTCCCCGGCCCGCAGGGCAGACCGTATCCCGTCGTCGATTTCGGCACCCAGGCGATCAAGGAGCTGTTTGCGTGATGAATTTGAGCTAAACTAACTTCGCCATGAATGCTGCACTCACCCTGGATTCCTTTTTGGCCGAAGCCATGAACTTCGCCCCAGAAAGTCGCCTTGAACTCGCCGAGCGCCTCGTCGCAAGCGTGCCCGACGATGCCGAGATCGAGGCCGCCCAGATCGAGGAAGTTTCTCGGCGAATGGAAGATGTCCGCTCAGGCAAAATGAAACTGATTCCGGGCGAAGACGCCCTGCGTCAGGTGCGTGAAGCCGTTCTTGGCCGTGCATGAACTTCGTCTTCAATCAGGCGGCACTGATCGAATACCGTGAAGCCGCCGAGTGGTATCAAAGCCGCAGCATCTTCGCCGGACCTCGATTCATCGAGGAAGTCGAAGACGCCATTCAAGACATTCTCAAAGACCCGCGACGCTACCAACCCGTCGGCAATGGCTGCCAAGTTTTCCGGCTCAAACGCTTCCCCTACAAACTCTACTACCTCCACGAACCCGAACTCATAACCATCTACGCCGTAATGCACGACCGCCGCAAACCGGACATCTGGCGTGATCGTCTCGGGTAACTTTCAAAAGCCCATGAATCTGCTTCGCCTCATCATTCTGCTCACGCTCCTCGGCTCGGTTGTCCACGCCGCCGAAGCCCCGTCCTTCCGCAACACCATCCAGCCGATCCTCACGCGTTACGGCTGTGCGATGGGTGCCTGCCACGGCGCCGCCGCAGGACAAGGCGGCTTCCGTCTCTCCCTGCGTGGTTTTGACGACGAAGGCGACTGGCTTTCGATCACGCGCAGTGCGAACGGTCGCCGTCTCACGCTCGAAGATCCGGCTCGCAGTCTCTTTCTCCTCAAAGCGGTCAAAGCGGTGCCGCACAAGGGTGACAAGCGCTTCGAGGTGAACTCGCCGGAATACAAAGCCATCGCAGACTGGATCGCGGCGGGAGCGCCGGGGCCGAAGGCGGATGATCCGCGCATCGTGTCGCTGAGTGTGGCGCAGCCGCATCTCGTCACGCAGGCCGGCAAGAGCCTGCAGCTTAAAGTGACCGCGAAATTCAGCGACGGACACAGCGAGGACGTGACGCGCTGGTGCAAATACAACGCCACCAATGCCAGCGTGGCTACCGTGGATGATGCGGGCCTCATCAAGACCACCGGCAGCGGTGAGGCAACGGTCAGTGCTTGGTACCTGAGCCTGCTGAGCGTCACCACCGTCACCGTGCCGCAGCCAAACAAGCTCGAGCCTGCCGCCTTTGCCGTGCTCAAGCCGCGAAACTTCATCGACGAGCATGTTTTGACGAAACTTCGCGAGTTGAACATCCCGCCGTCAGATCGGGCGAGCGATGCCGAATTCATCCGCCGTGCCTTTCTCGATACCATCGGCGTTTTGCCCACGACCGATGAAGCTCGCGCATTTCTCACCGACAAAGCTGCCGACAAACGAGACCGCCTCATCGACTCGCTGCTCAAGCGGCCCGAGTTCGTCGATTACTGGTCGCACCGCTGGAGCGATCTGCTGCTCGTCAATGGCGACAAATTGATGCCGGAGGCCATGTGGGCCTACTACAACTGGATCCGCCGCCACGTCGCCGCGAACACGCCGTGGGACGCCATGGTGCGCGATCTGCTCACCGCCAGCGGCAGCACGCTGGAGCACGGCGGCGGCAATTTCTTCGTCCTCAACGACGAGCCCACCAAATGCGCCGAGACCGTCAGCGTGGCCTTCATGGGCACCTCCATCGCCTGTGCGAAGTGTCACAACCACCCGATGGAAAAATGGACGCACGATCAGTACTATGCCTTCGCGAATCTCTTCGCCCGCATCCGGTCCAAAAACGGCACGCAGGCCAATGAACGCGTACTTTTCAGCGACACGCAGGGCGAGATCATCACGCCACTCACCGGCAAAGCCCAGCCACCGCGCCCGCTCGATGCCTTGCAGCCCGTCTCGATGACCTCTACCGAGGATCGCCGCATCACGCTCGCGAACTGGCTCACCAGCGCCGACAACAAACTGTTCCAACGCGCCATCGTGAACCGCGTGTGGGCAAACTTTTTCGGCAGCGGACTCGTCGAAGCCGTCGATGACCTCCGCGTCACCAATCCTGCCAGCAACGAGCCGCTCTTCGCCGCCGCCTGCGAGCATCTCGTGAAGCAAAAATTCGATCTGAAGGCCCTCATGCGCACCATCCTGCAAAGCGAGACCTACCAGCGCAGCAGCATCACCCTTCCCGAAAACATCACCGACCTCCGCTACGGCTCCCACTACGTCCCGCGCCGTCTGAAAGCCGAGGTGCTGCTCGACACCGTCAGCCAAGTCACCGCCGCGCCCACCACCTTCAAAAT
>JAGKWZ010000366.1 GCA_021151605.1 Verrucomicrobiaceae bacterium | reverse complement strand
AGCGGCCCCCACCATGTAAAACGTTGTGTTCTCATCGACTCCACCCTCTACTCCATCACAGCCGTTTTGCCAATCGACAGGTTTTCAAACACGACCTAAACAGCGGGCCAGTCCTCTTTAATGCTCAGAAGCCACCGCACGGCCTCTTTATCATCTTCGTGACAATGCTCGTGTTCATCGTCTTCCCACAAAGGCTCAACGAGGTTGAACTCAGATTCGATAGCAGCCCTGCTCAAGCGCATTTGAGGAATGACGTCCGAGCCGTGCAGCACGCGGGTTTGGCCCTTGTGTAAGGTGATGCGACCTCGGGGGAAGGCATAGGTGTGGAGATACAGAGCCTCTTCAAGTCGTGCCGGTGTTGTCTTCCTGGCAGCAGACCACTTCGCCGCCAAAATGGGAACCCCATGGTGTTCCCAGAACTCTGGATGATCCATGTGTGGAAAACCTGACTCATAAACCCATGTCAAAGGAACCCAGCCTGTGGGGTAACGCACAATGAAGTAGATGCCCGGCACTGGCGCTTCGTTATGTCGCTCTTTCATAGACCTCACTTGCCGTGAGCGCTGCAAGATCAGAGGAGTGAATGGGCTCATAAGGTTGGGGCTTCACCATTCATCTGTTTTTCAGAGGATGACGTCATGAGTGTTTTTGGGAGTAGCTGAATGTGCGGGGCGGGATGTCGTATTCACTCAGCCACGCCTGCCACTGCGTTTCAGCGGCGGATTGGGCCTGTTTCAGTTTTTCGGTGAAGGACCCTTGGCCCGGATTGTGAAAGACAACCGCCAGGGCGCATGAGATCACGGCGAGAAGAAAGCCCCAGCCGGGCAAGTCCATGTTGGTTAGCTGAATCCAGAGGAAAATTCCTGCCGCGAAGATGATACCGCTTGGATTCAAATCAGATGAGCTGCTCCCTGCGAGCCTGCGGAGCACACGATCTTCACCGCCAGCCCAGTTCGGAATCATCAAGTGTCCGCTCGGTTCGAGCGCGCCAGCCAACTCCTCCCGACGTTCATGCATCATCTCCAGCCGCCGGTCCCAGCGGTCCACTGCCGCCATGCCCGGCTCATCACGCCAGCGATTCAGGTAGCCACAGGCATCGCCGTGTTCATAACCACTGAGAACCAGCCGCTTCAAGGCGCGTTCGGCGGGCTGGGTCAGGGACTTTCGTTGCAGGAAGGCGGTGAGCAGGTCCTCCTCCAACCGCCCCAAGTCTTGTGAGCGCCGCTGATCCAGGGCCGCATTCAGGGCTGCGGCACGTTGGTTCATCACCGCTTCATCGCCCAGGCTCGGATCATGATCCCAACCGCAATGAGAACAAACCTTGTCGTCGCGACAGAATGCTTTCCGGCATCGGCGACACTCTCTCAGCAGATCGCGGCCGCACTGGCAAAACCGCGTGCGGAGAGGATTGATCCGCCCACAGTCTCCGCAAGCGCGGTCGCCCGTCTTTTGCACATGCACCTGCCGGTTCGTGACCAGGGCAGATGTGGTGCCGCAGGCGCGGCAATGGATCTTCGCTCCGAAGGCATGTTCGCCCACGATGTCACTGCCGGGGTGACCGCAGGCGGGGCATTGCAGGCTTTGGAGTTTAGGCATCGTCGCGCTCAATGGGAAGTCTTGGAGGGGTTCAGTGAGAAGGGTTTGAGTTCAGCCTTGAGATAGAGTGGGTGCCCCGGCGAGCCGTCCTGATTCAGCGAAAGAGCGTGCAGTCCGGGCACCATCGAGAGCACCGCCCTGCCTCGGCCTCGGTGTGCGCCGTGCGTTCCCCAGGCGGCGATCACGATGCCCGCATCCTTCGCCAGCCGGGCAAGTGTCGTGTCATTGTCTGGTCCTACAGGATCAGACTGCCTCTTCATCTCTTCAGGGTCAGTCGCCCTCCAGGCAAAGAGATTCACCAGACACACTGCTCCATATCCCCAGCGCTTCGCATAGTCGATGCAGCGCTTCACTGTGGGATCATCCTGCTGCTCATCCGCCGTCGAGGGATTCAATCCGATGAACAAACAATACGGCCCGTCACTCCAGCGGCTCCACCACTCGTAGCGATAGTGACGGCAGGTTGAGAAGACAGCGGTGTAGGGCGTGGCGGCAGGTGTTGGTAATGGCATGGTGAGGCGGAAGAACTACTTCCACCTCATCAGGCCTCGCACAGGGACGAAGTTTGGGGACAAACTATCGACATGAGATCGGATGTCAGTGAGTATCGATTCCGCAAGATCAGGAGATGAAATCCACAAAGGCGTCTTTGACGGTCGTATTCTTGTTCGCCCGCCACGTTGCGGTCCACCGAGAGCCGCTATGCCAGGGCTTATTCCAACCACCCGCACTGGGGTGATAAAACACATCAACGTCTGGCACTCGGTGCGTTGCCAAATTGAGCATGTTCTTCCGAAGCCAATCATCCGGATTTTGATCTCTATTTTCGTAACCCCACTCACCAAGTGTAGCGATTTTATCTGGTTTGATTATGTCAATAATGCGGCAAAGCCATTCCACCAAACAAGGGACTTTGTTGAAGTAATCATGAATGCCGTGACTTCCAATGGTAGAAGTCCCAGAGCGGAACCAGGGCCAAACATTGTAAACTAAAATGCGCTCTCTTCCGATCCACTGCTCCATACTGAGTTTTCCGCCTGTCGAATGGGATGCAGCTTCCGCCAATGCATCGAAAAGGTTTCTTGTGCTAGGGTTGTGGTGAGGAACATGTGTTGGCGGCACACCATATGAGTTCCAGAATTCGTTATTCCCAAGATTGCAGTCCATCATTCCGTTGATTGGCCAATCATTCTGTCGGGAAAGTACGGCTTCGTGTGACAGCGGATAGTAATCCTTACCCAAAATGAGTCGCGATGATTTAGATAGAGCGACTTCTGAATCAGCGCCCACTGTGCGATCATAGTAATCCCAACAGAGAAGGCAAAAGTCAGTCCAGGGCGAAAGTAAGTAGGATAATCCAAGTGCAGAGTTCAGTCCAAAACCGCGCAGTTCGGAGTCAGTTAAGGGCGAGGAAACGCTACCGTTTTTGGCTTCAGCTAATGGAAGAAGCGGTCTGAAGTTAACACCATCAAAGATTTCGTTAGCGGTGGCTGTTTTGGCTTGTGCAGTCTCAATGCCTATCACTCTTCTGCACTCACCCAACGTCAGGATTCCAGATGAGACTGCGTTAGCAAGGTAGTTTATGGGTCTGATTCTTGTTCGAGATATCTTTGGCGAATCTTTGGCGGTCGCAATGTCGTGAACGACCTTGAGAAGATCATCACCCTCGCACTTGAAGAGCTTTGCTTGGTTTTTGATGATGCGACCGATTAGCGCTGTAAAGGGTGATTCGTTTGGGGCATCAGGTTTCGACATGATGTGCTTAGTTTTCTGAAGAGTTTCTATATGAGATCGACTTTTGGCTGAGATAACTGGAGCTACTCCAACAGCTTCTTCGTCCTCCGGTAATCGAGATGATCGTCGAATTCGATCTGGGCACCGATGTACTCATACCTCGCATCGCCTGTCAATTTACGCCTCCTCGCCTCTTTGTCAGCCGCCTTGGCTTTGCGCTTCATTTTAGCGAGTTCCTTTCTGCCATCTGAAAAGGCTGGCCCTTGGCGGGTGATGCCTCTGGCGCGGTGGAGACTGGCGACCTTCTTGAAGTCGAGGTCACGTCTGCCATCGAAGCTGAGGTAGCCGGGGATGAAGATCTGGGTGCCGAGTGGGGTGAAGACGACGGAGGCTTTCAGCAGAAGTGGGCGGTCACCTTCCATGGCCCAGAGATAGTACTTCCAGCAGAAGAGATCGAACACGGCCTGGAAGCTCTGCTCAGCATCATCAAACTGCGCGCCGGGGCCGCGCTCCCAATTGCGCTCGGGGATGAGGGTGCGGTGGATGATTTTCTTCCCGCGCAGTTGATCCGCGAAGCAGGTCTTGAGGCTCTGCCAGTCGTCGCGGAACTCGGCGCTGAAGCCGAGCTGGGTTTCATACTCGTCGTATTTCTCCTGGGCCTTCAGGTAGTCCTCATAGCGACCTTCGTGGATCAGACGTTCGGATTCGCGGATGATCTCCGGCTTGTTCAAGGCAAGCTGGTTGAAACCACACCTCCCCTCCCGCTGATCTTGGGACGAGAGGAGCAACCGCACCAGAACCAGCGTTGCCGGGTCGCGCTGATCCACTGGCTGACTCAAGGCCTTGTGCAGACTTGCCGCATAGTTCTCCGGGAAAGAAGGGAAGGCTGATCCGCACTGCCAGAAGGCGAAACAGGCCCAGCCAAAGGCCTCTGCCAGTTCCGCCGTTTCCTGACTGGAGTCCTTCTTCAACAGCTTCGGCAGCTCACCGAACAGGAAGCGAAGCAGAGGCTCTGCCGTTTTGGCATCGCAGAAAGGACGTTCAGTTTCAGTCAGTCGGGGCGCAAGGAGCTTTTGCCATCCCTTGGACGGAAGATCAAAACGGGTAAGCCAGCGTGTCTGAAAAGGAGGCGTCTGCATGAGCGCACCTGAATAGCAGGCGGCGGTCAAGCCAACAAGGACACTGTTCGTCGAGGCAATCGTGGCGAGGAGAGCCGCCTTAAAAGCAGGAAAGGGTCAGGGGTCGATTCTTGACAGCAGAGAAACAGGGGCGGCAAGGAGCTGAACACCAAGGGCTGGGCGGAGGTGATCGAGGAACGTCCTTGTCCGAAGATCGCCGAAGGCCCTGGCCGAGTGGTCACCGCCACGATCACACCTTCTGTACTCTACCATTGTCAAAACCAAAGGCAGCCGCTTCATTCGGCGCTCTATTCCCCGAATGCCAGCCGCCCTGAACGCCACGCCTATCGACACCCTTCAGCCCGTGGAGCTGGCAGATGGGGTGGAGATCCACCTGCGGGTGGCGGGTCCGGCGGTACGCAGTCTGGCCTGGTTCATTGATCTGCTGATTTTCTTCGTTGTCATCTTTGCCTGGGTGCTGCTGGTGGGGATCATCGCCGGGGGGCTCGGGGATGGAATCGCGATGGGGGTGATGCTGCTGGGCTTGTTCCTGCTGGCGTGGTTTTACAATGTGGTCTTCGAGATGACGGCTCGCGGGGCGACTCCGGGACAACGGGCGGTGGGAGTGAAGGTGGCGAGCGTGTCCGGCGCGCCGGTGCGGCTGCCGCAGTCGATCATCCGCAATCTGCTGCGCACGATCGACTTCATGCCTGCGGGCTATCTCTTTGGCCTGATCTGCTGCCTCTTCACGCAGCGTTTCCAGCGGCTGGGAGATCTGGTGGCGGACACGGTGGTGATTTATGATGACCCGAAGGAGATCAAGACGGCGGCCATCCAGGTGAATGCCGACCCGCAGCCTCCGCCCCAGGCGCTGAGTCGAGCCGAGCAGGCGGCCATCCTGCAATTTCTGGAGCGTGCGCCACAGTGGTCGGACGCGCGCAAAATCGAACTTAGCGATCTGCTGGAGCCGCTGACGGGTCGCACAGGCCTCTCCGGCCTGACTCAGGTCTGCAGCATGGGCGTGTGGCTGCAAAAAGGAGGGAAAAACTAAGGCCCCATGTCCCCGAAAGAC